>CAXTXZ010000111.1:0-9173 GCA_964248015.1 uncultured Rhodopila sp.
CGGCAACCTGATAGCTTGCCGGATGCCTGTTGGCTACGGGTGTCGCCGCTTGCGGACGGGGCGCGTCCTCCGCACAATCGGTTTTTTGCAGGAACGGGACGTTGATGCGGCGTTGCTTACTGACCCTGTTGTGCGGCTTGGGCCTGTTGTTTGTCGTACACGCGCAGGCGCAGACATTGCGCATCGCGTTGCGGACGGATGGCGACGTGCTCGACCCGACGCTGGCGCGGACCTATGTCGGGCGGATCGTCTTCGCCGGGCTGTGCGACAAGCTGTTCGACATAGACGAAAAGTTGCAGATCGTGCCGCAACTGGCGCTGGGCTATGAGTGGGCCGATCCGAGGACGCTGGTCATCCACCTGCGGCCGAACGTCGTGTTCCACGACAACGAGCCGTTCAACGCGGAGGCGGTGAAATACACGCTGGAACGTCACCTGACGCTGCCGGGCAGCTTTCGCCGCAACGAGATCAGCGTGATCGACCATGTGGAGGCGGTTGATCCGCTGACGGTGCGGATCGTGCTGGCATCGCCCTCGGCGCCGTTCCTGTCGCAATTGACGGATCGCGCCGGCATGATCGTGGCGCCCAAGGCGGCCGAGGCGGCTGGCAAGGATTTCGGCCTGCATCCGGTCTGCACCGGGCCGTTCAAGTTCGCCGAGCGGGTGGCGCAGGACCGCACCGTGCTTGACCGGTTCGCGGGCTACTGGGATGCGGCGAACGTGCATTTCGACCGCGTGATCTACCTGCCGATGCCGGACAGCGCGGTGCAGGTGGCCAACCTGCACACCGGCAACATCGATGTGGCGGAGCGCGTGCTGCCCACCGACGTGGCCGAGGTCAAGGCCGACCGCAAGCTGCGTGTCGTCACGTCCGGGGCGCTTGGGTATCAAAGCATTTACTTTAACGTAGGCAATGGCCCCGCCGCGCAAGGGCCGATGGGACGGAACACCCTGCTGCGGCAAGCGTTCGAGGCGGCAATCGACCGTCAGGCGCTGATCGACGTGGTGTTCAATGGCATGTACTTGCCGGACGCGCAGGCGGTGCCGCCGTCGTCGCCATTGCACCTCAAGGGGTTGCAGCCGCCGCCGCGCGACATCGACAAGGCGCGCGCGCTGGTGAAGCAGTCCGGGGCGCCGACGCCGGTCGCGGTGACCATGATGACGCCGAACACGCCTGATAACGCGCAGATGGCGGAGGTGATCCAGTCGATGGTCCGGGAGGCCGGGTTCGAGCTGAAGATCAACCTGATCGAGTTCGCCTCGTCGCTGTCAGCCGCCAACCAGGGGAACTTCGAGGCGTACCTGCAAGGCTGGTCCGGCCGCACCGACGCGGATGGCAACCTGTACTCGTTCCTGCACTCAGGGGCTTCGGACAACGACGGGCATTATGCCAATCCAATCGTCGATGCCGCGCTGGAGGCGGCCCGCACGACAACGGACCCGGCTGTGCGCATTGCCCAATATGGCCGGATGATGGAGCAGGTGAACAAGGACGTGCCGCTGATCTATCTGTATCATCCGGTCAACATCGTCGGGCTGTCGGCCAAGCTGTCCGGCTTCCGGGCGGTGCCCGACGGGATGATCCGGCTCCAGGGCCTGTCGGTGGCGAAATGAGGCTGGGCGCTCGGCTTGGCCAGATCGTGCCGACCTTGATCCTGGTCAGCGTGCTGGTGTTCTGCCTGCAACAGTTGATGCCGGGCGATCCGGCGCTGGTGCTGGCGGGGGAGGAACGCGGCGATCCCCGCGTCCTGGCGCAGATACGGGCGGAGCTTTGGCTGGACCGGGCGGCGCCGGTGCAATACCTGCACTGGGTCGGCAACGTGCTGCGGGGCAACCTCGGGTTTTCCTGGCGCACGCGCCAGCCAGTCACGGAGCTGATCGGCCAGAAGCTGCCGGTCACGGCGCAGCTCGGCGCCATGGCGTTCGTCATTGCGGTGGCGATCGGCGTTCCGGCGGGCGTGGTGGCGGCGGTGAAGCGGAACTCGGCCTGGGATTACCTGGCCAACGCGGTGGGGCTGGCGGGGCTGTCGATGCCGAATTTCTGGTTGGGGATCATGCTGATCCTGCTGGTTTCGGTGCATCTGGGATGGCTGCCGCCGTCCGGCTACGTGCCGTTGAGCGAGGATGCCGGGCAGTCGCTGGCGACCACCATCATGCCGGCGTTCGTGCTGGGGAACGCCATCGCGGCGGTGCTGATGCGGCACACCAGAAGCGCCATGCTGTCAACGCTGGACCAGGATTACGTCCGCACCGCTCGGGCCAAGGGACTGTCGCGGAGCCGGGTTGTCCTGCGGCACGCGTTGCGCAACGCGCTGATCCCGGTGGTGACGCTGGGGGCGCTGGAACTTGGCACGCTGTTGTCCGGGGCGGTGCTGACCGAGCAGGTGTTCTCCATTCCGGGGTTTGGCAAGATGGTGGTCGATGCGGTGTTCAACCGGGATTACCCGGTGGTGCAGGGGGTCGTGCTGGTGACGGCTTTGCTGTTCATCCTGCTGAACCTGCTTGCCGACATCCTGTACGTGCTGATCAACCCCCGGCTGCGGCGGGCGTGATGCGGGCGCCGGCTCGCCTGGCGCTGGGTCGCTTCCTGCGCCGTCCGGCGGCGGTTGGGGCGCTGGCGATCATTGCCGTGTTCGTCCTGGCAGCCGCGCTGGCGCCGCTGATCGCGCCATTTGACCCGATCGCAACCTCGTGGACGGCGATCCGCAAGGCGCCTTCGGCGGCGCATTGGATGGGGACCGACGAGAACGGGCGGGACGTGCTGTCGCGGGTGGTGTTCGGCGCGCGGGCCAGTCTGCTGGCGGGCGTCGTGTCGGTGCTGATCGCCGGCGGGATCGGCGTGCCGGTGGGTTTGCTGGCGGGATTCGCCGGCGGTTGGATTGATGCATTGCTGTCCCGGGTGGTGGACGCGATGCTGGCCTGCCCGTTCCTGATCCTGGCCATCGCGCTGACCGCGTTCCTCGGGCCGAACCTGACCAACGCGATGATCGCCATTGGCGTTTCCACCGCGCCGCGGTTCATGCGGGTCGCGCGGGCGGCGACGCTGGAGGTCGGCAACGCGGATTATGTCCAGGCCGCGTGGTCGATCGGCAATCCCGGCTGGCGCGTGGCGTTGCGGCATGTCGCGCCCAACATCGTGCCGCCCGTGCTGGTGCAGGCGACCCTGGCGCTGGCGGCGGCGATCATCGCGGAGGCGTCACTGTCGTTCCTGGGCCTTGGCCAGCAACCGCCCTCGCCGTCCTGGGGATCGATGCTGAACTCGGCGCAGCGCTTCCTGACGCAGGCGCCGTGGCTGGCGGTGTTTCCCGGGGTGGCGATCTTCCTCTGCGTGCTGTCGTTCAACCTGGTGGGGGACGGCTTGCGGGATGCGCTGGACCCACGCGGGCCACGGTGAGACGCCGTGCGGGGCAATGAAAGATCAACCGCATCCCTCAGCGTTTTTCCATCTGCTGCAAGTATTGCCGTGTCGCCTCGCGCTGCGCGGGCGTGAGAGGCGGAACGCCGCGTTGGTTCAGGTATTGATCCAACTGGGCTTGCATCTGGACATCAACCTTGCCGGGCGACGCCGAGGCAACCGGACGGTGTTGCGCGAGCCAAGCCGCGGCCGGCGGAAAGCGCACCCAACCTGGCTGCTCCGCCGCGAGATTGACATCGTGCCACTTCGGATGATGCGGTGGCGTCAGCAACTCGGGGAAGCGGGTGAAGAACGTGTTGACGAAGGCAACGAGATTCTGATATCGCAATGATCCAGGCGGCCATCCGAAGACGGCGAGCGTCACGCCCACCCCTATGGTTTCGACGGGTTGATCGGCCGGAACCAAATTCGGGTAATCGGCATGGGTCAGTTGGCCGCCTGGCAGATAGGTTTTTTCCAATGCCGGCGTTGTCGGAACGGCGATGAAATGCAAGCCGGTGTCGGCTGGCTGCGTGGTGAACAAGCGGACGGGCTTGCCGGCGATATACACATTCGCGGCGATCTCACCCCGCCGCAGGCGCTCCTGCCCGACGGTTGGTTCCTCGGTGCGAAAGTCGGGCTTGATGTCGAGAGCCTTGAAGACGGCGCGAGCTGTGAGATTGGTGCCCGCGCCCTCCACGTCGATGTTGACGGGCTTGTCCTGAAGATCAGCCAGAACCTGGATGTCCGGCCCGGCGCAGACATGGATGTCGTTGTCGTAAAGCTTGCAGATGTATTGGATTTTGTTCAGTTCCGTCGGGTACATGCGCGCTGCCTGCGCATAGGCCAGGACATCGGCCGCAACCAGGGCCAGATCCACCCCTGGCAGGTGCAGCAGATCCCCCAGGTTCTGCAGCGAACCCTTGCCGACGACGGGTATGATCCGCAGGTCGCCCGAGTTGAGCACGGCCGCGAGATCCGTGGCGATCCGCATGAACGTGCCATCGATCTCACCCCCCATGATCCCGATGTTGATCGGTTGTCCGGCCGCGCCGGCTCCGTGTCCCGCCAGCAGTGTCGCGGCGGGGAGGGTGGCAAGAAGGGAGCGGCGATGCATGGTCACCTCGTTGACAGGGCGTTAAGGAGGGGTCCAGCGCTGGGGTCGCCCATCCTCATGGCACGTTCGTACCAGGATCGCGCGAGAACGGGGTCGGGGTCCACGCCGCCCATGGCGTTGAGCCGGATGTAGGCAGGATCATAGAGGCGGCCCAAGCTGCGCGCGGCTGCCGCGTTTCCCCACTCGGCCGCGCTGCCGTAGAGACGCCGCGCGCCGGAAAAATCACCTTTTGCCTCGGCAGCCTGGCCTCGGTCGAACAGGGCGGCGGCGCGGGCAGCCGCGTCGCCGGGTGGCTTTGGCCGGGGCGATGGCTGGGCTGGCTGCGCAGTGCCGGATGCCCCTGATGATGGATTTTCCAATGTTGCCGGCAGGGACGCTGTCCTGCTGGTGTTCGCGGGATACGGCGTGTCAGCGGCGGCACTGGTTGGCGCAGGCGGCGCGGGCGGCGTTTCGGGCGCGGGCGGATTGACGGCGGCACTGGTTGGCGCAGGCGGCGCGGCGGGTGGCGTGTCAGGTGACGGGGGGACAGGTCCAGGTTGCGGATGCGCGGGCTTGTCGCTGTCGAGCAAGGTAACGAGTTCTTCGAGCTGCGCGGGCGTGGCGGTGGGGGCCAGATCAACCATTCCCGCGATAGTTTCGATCATGTTATCACCAGGAGGCGCGGATCGATGCCCAGCCGCCGCTTGGGCCTTGGCGCGAGCAAGCAGCTCGGCAAAGGTCGGATTATCGGCCCACGCGGCAGGCGCCGCGGCAAAAGCGGCGCAAAGGGCAAACACGAAGACCCTGATTTGCGCGCGCAGCCTTACGGTTCCCGCGCGGGCAGTGGTGTCGGCTGGCCACTGCCGTTTCGGGCAGCAAATCATCGCAGTTTTCGCCTGGCGGAGTTGCGCATCAGCATGAACCAGCACCGGGGTAAACAAATGCACCAAGGACAAACTAAATTGATGGATTAAATTTCAATGTCGCACTTCACAGACCTCCCGCGCAATGCCTGAAATTACTTGCGCGACGTAACGATTTCTTGATTGCTTGCGGTTTTATCAGATTGCACATCCACGGTTATGCGACTTCAGGTGCGCCGGATCATATGCTGGCGTGCTCTGTCGCGTACCAGTCCTGGCCTGATTTACACGACCTGATCCGCGAGCCTTCGCATGGCTGGTTGCGGCGGCCCTGTTCATTGCTGGGATTGGCGACGTGGCGGTCAGGGCAACCTTGCGCAATCACCCGCCGCTCCATCCGCCCCTGCCGCATACGCAGGGTCCGGCTGGCCGAGAGTCGCGATCAGCGCCGCCGCAACAGTCACCATCGCGGCGAACGCATGGAGCGCCATGACGTAGCTGCCTGTCGCGTCGTGCGCCCAGCCGCCGAAGACCGGCCCGGTCCCAGCGCCCGCGCTGAAGGCGGACAACCCCCAGCCGTAGATCCTCGCGTAATGCCGCATGCCGAAATAGCGGCTGATGAGATAGGCCAGCAGGTCGACCTCCGCGCCGGCTGAGAGGCCGATCAACAGGATCGCTGGCATGGCGGCCATGCCATGCGCGAGCAACAGGCAGCCGCCGACCGGAAGCAGGATGTAGGCTGGCGCGACGATCCGGGCGGGGAACCGGTCCACCAGGAAGCCGATCGTCAGCCGCCCGGCGATGATTGAAAATCCCAGGTAGCCGAGCGCGGCTGAAGCTTGCGCGAGGTTGATGCCTCGGTCGGCCAGAAGGGCGGGCAGGCTCACGATCAAGCCGCCCACGACAATCGATATCAGGAAGAACGCCAGGGCCAGGCGCCAGAAACGGCTTGAGGCGATTGCCTGGGCAAAGCTCATTCCGGGCAGAACGATAGGCGGCGCGCCGGCGACCGGCTCGCGGGCGTGGAACAGGAAGAAGACCAGCGGCAAGCCGATGACGACCTGGGCGCCGGCCAGGGCGTAGAACCCGGCCTGCCACCCGTGGGCGGCGATGATCCCGCCGACCAGGCCTGGACCGATCACCGCCACCAGGCCGGTGCCGCAGAGCGTGATGCCGAGCGCGAGGCCACGGCTGCGCTCGAACCAGCTTGCCACCGCGCGGGTCCAGACGATGGGGGACGTGCCCGAGCCCAGGACCGCCAGCATGGCCCATCCGGCGTAATAAGCAGTGATCGACCCGCCGTTCAGGGTCAGCCCGACATAGCCCAGGCACAGTCCGCACATCGCGGTCATGGCGACGCGGCGGACGCCGAAACGCTCGATCAGGGCACCGATGACCGGGGCCATCAGAACGCTGCCGGCGGTCAGGAAGAACAGGCCGCCGGCGGTCGCGGAGCGGCTCCAGCCGAAGGCGTCGCCAAGCGGCCGGATGAATTGCCCGGTGGTGTAGATCGGCAGGCCGGTGGTGCCCAGGCCGACGCCGCCAGCGGCTGCCAGGATCACCCGCCAGGCGCGGGCGAACTCCGACCGGCGGGCGGGCATGGCTAGAAGTGTTCCAGCAGCCGTCCGTAGCCCGCGACCTTGTCGGCGAGGCCGTTCATGCGCAGCGCGTGCCAGTAAATCGCCGTGTTGATCGCGACCACCGGCTTGCCCAGCCACAGCTCGGCCGCGGCGCACAGCCTCGCGGCGCTCAGGTTGGTGCCGACCTGGACGATGGCGTCCACGTCGTCGCCGTCCAGTTGCCGGAACGTGTCGCGGACCGTGGCGGCGGGGATGTTGGCGATCGCGGTCCAGCTTGGGCATTGCAGGCACAGGTCGCGGACGACCTCGTAGCCGGCTTCCTGGAAGTAGCGGCGCACCTCATTGTTGGCGGCGGGGAAATAGGGCGACATGAACGCCAGCCGGCGGATGCCTCCATAGGCTTGCAGCGCGGCGTGGCAGGCGTGCGAGCCGGTGCTGGCCTTGAGGCCGCTGGCGTCCTGCAACGTCCTGAGGAACGCGTCGGCCCCGGCGACGCCGCCGAAGAAGGTCACGGCGGACATGCCCATCACCAGGGAATCCGGAGCGGAGGTCATCACCGAGGCGACGGCGTCCAGGGTGTTCTGGCCGATCAGCCTGGCGCCGGCCATGAACGAGTCGTTGCTGACAGCGGTGGCGTTGGGGGTGAAGATGCGGCTGTAGTGGTTGGTCACGCCGGGCGGGCGCATGGCCTCCATGTCCGGCTGCACGACCGTGTTTGTGGATGGCCCGAGTATGCCGAAGCAGTGACGCCAGCCAAGGATGTCGGTCATGTGATCTCCTGTTCGCGTGCCATGGCGGCGTACATCGACTGGCGCATCAGGTAGTCGCGGCGGCGCACCGGGTCGGCGGCGATGGCCTGGAGGGCGCGCTCGTTGGCGTCCATGGCCTTGTCGGCCGCCATCTCGATCGCCTGCTTGTTGCGGATGCTCTGGGCCTGGATGAATTCCCGCATCACGGTCTTGCGCTGCCGCTCATACAGGTCCAGCAGGGCGTCCGGGCTCGTGCCGCCGGGCTGGCCGCGCAGGATGGCCAGCAACTTGCCGCACAGGTTGCGCGCGTCGTGCAGCGCGGCGTTCATGCCGAAGCCGCCGAGAGGGTTGTTCAGGTGGGCGGCGTCGCCCGCCAGGATGACGCGGCCGTCGCGCCAGGCGCGCGCCACGCGCTGGTGCACCCGGTAAATGGTGCGATGGGTGGTGCTGACGGCCTGGTCCGTCCGCAGGAGCCGGGCGAAGACTTCGTCCTTGCGCCGGTCCGAGAGAAGTTCCTCGTCGGGCGTGGCCTCGGCCGCGGGCACCAGCACGCGCCATGCGCTGGGCGCGCGCAACAGGACAAGCCATTCCTCGGGGTCGGCCATGTAGTTGACGTTGCAGATGTCGCCGAGGCCGCGCTCCACCGGGTCCTGGGTTGAGAGGCAGAGGAATTTCTCCTCGTAGGTGAAGCCGTCGAACGCCACGCCCATCCACTTGCGGATGACCGAGTTCGCGCCGTCGCAGGCGACCAGGTAGCGCCCACGGATGGGCTCGATCGCCAGCGGCGTTTCCACGTGCACGGTGATGCCGTCGGCGTCCTGCCCGTAGGACAGCACCCGATGCGAGAAGCGCAGGTCGACGTTCGGCATCGTAGCGAGGATGTCGCAGGCGTGGCGGGTCAGCTTCCACTGCTCGCACTGCAAGCGGTACGGGTGGTCGGTGATGTCCGCAAGCTCGGACATGTCGAAGCGGATCCGCGCGCCGCTGCGCCGGTTGATGTAGCCGTACTCCGGCGCCCGCAGGCCGGTGCGGTGCAGTTCGTCCGTCAGGCCGAGGGTCCGCAGGTAGTCGAGCGTGGGCGGATGGAAGGTGGAGGCGCGCAGGTCCATCGCCACGGTTGGCGCGGCCTCCAGCAGGGTGACGCGCACGCCGGCCCGGGCCAGGTGCAGCGCCGCGACGACGCCGGCGGGTCCGGCGCCGGCGATGATGACCTCGGTCCGCGGATCGTTCATGCCGGCGACTATGTTCCGGCCGCGTTCATTCAGCAATCATGTAGGGCTTTGCGCATGGTATCGCCGCAGCAGGTAGATCGACGACACCATCACCGCGATCAGCATTCCCAGCACCGCAAGCTCGATCATCGAGGAGCGGAACATTGACTCGTCGCCGGTGGACATGGCGCCGTGCTGGGTCGCCTTTGATGTTTCCAGCGTGATGACCAGGATGCGCCGGATGGACGCGATCAGCCCGACGATCAGGAACGGCTCGGGGG
>CAXTXZ010000112.1:0-9138 GCA_964248015.1 uncultured Rhodopila sp.
CGGGTGGGCAGGTGCAGCGCCTCCGCGCCGCGGCAGACTAGGGTGAGGCCCTTGGCCGAGCGGGTCACCAGCACCGCCTCGCCGCCAAAAGCCTCCAGCGCCACCCGCCCGGCGCGGTCGGCTTCCGCGTCATGCTCCGCGTCGATGCGGGTGGCGACGCGCACCTCATGCTCGTTCGGCGTCAGGATCGTGGCGCCGCGATAGGCGGTGAAATCCGGGCGCTTGGGATCGGCGATCACCCTGCGGCCGGCCTGCCCGGCCAGTCCGAGCAAGGCGTCCAGCACCTCGTCGCTCAGCACGCCCTTGGCGAATCCGACAGGACAATGACGTCCGCCGAACGGAGGCTGGCGGCCACCGCCTGCATCACCGCCGAGGCGCCCGCGGCGTCAAGCGGCAAGGTCGTTTCTTCATCAAGCCGAAGTAGCTGGTGCGATCCGGTCATGAAACGGGTTTTCGCCGTGGTTGGCCGGTTCGAGACGCGGACCAGGGCCGGGCTGATGCCAGGCGCCGCCGCGGCGAGCCGTTCAACCTCGGCCCCGGCGGCGTCGTGCCCGATGACGCCGACCAGGACCGCCTGCCCGCCCAGCATGGCGATGTTCAAGGCCACGTTGGCCGCCCCGCCCAGCGTGCTGTGGCCGGCGGCCGGCCGCAGCACCGGGATCGGCGCTTCCGGCGAAAGCCGCTGGACGGAGCCGATAACGTATCGGTCCAGGATGATGTCGCCGACCACCAGTATCCGCGCCGCATGGAAATTCCGCACGATGGCGGCCAGTTCGACGTCAGTGGGCGGCGCCGTCTGGCGAATGTCAGTCGTGATAATTGTCATCCAGCGGACCCGTTTCACTGCGGCGGCCTAAGCAGATTGATCAATAGCAGCACGGTTCCCGAGGCGCACGAACAAAAACCCGCGACAATATTGTTCCATCCTGCGCGCGAAATCGCTATTGGACTCCGGGCTGCGCGTCCTTGGGCCAGCCCGAACCCCTAGAAGCAGGAGAGCTGGTGAAATATCTCCCCCCTTTCGAACTCATTCGCCGCTCGATCGAGATATCCACCGTGCGCGGCGAATTGCGGGTCAACCTGTCATACGAGGATTTTGTCGAAATACTGCGGACCATGCTGCGTGGCCTTGAGGTCAACGAGGCGTGGTACGTTCGGACGTATGAGGATATCGGCAAGGCCATAAGGGAAGGCATCGTCTCGTCCGCGAAACAGCATTTCGTGGAT
The DNA here is from genome assembly GCA_964248015.1 of uncultured Rhodopila sp. Taxonomy (GTDB): domain Bacteria; phylum Pseudomonadota; class Alphaproteobacteria; order Acetobacterales; family Acetobacteraceae; genus Rhodopila. The sequence goes on from CAXTXZ010000112.1 coordinate 1,228, forward strand.
GACGGCTTTTTCGAGGGGCGCCTGCCGTTCCCGATCGACGTTGATGACAAATGGTACCTGGCGGAAAACGCCGATGTCGCCGAAAGCCTACGCGCCGGCATCGTTGATTCGCCGCAGGACCATTTCAACAAGGATGGTTACCGCGAAGGCCGGCTTCCATTCAGGGTGTAGCGCGCATTCCCGGCGCACGCGGGCGTGGCTGCCGATGCCGTCGGCCTGCTTGCCCCCATGGCGGGTCGCCGGAGAGCCGAAAGGCGTGAAGCCGCTTGGAAAGCAATGAACCATGGCGCATCGCGGTCCCAACTGGACTGCGATGCGCCATGGCCCCTAGGCACTGACAGGACGATCGTCCGAATGGCGCTCCAACGCTCCGCCGCAGGCAACAAACCTGATGGAACACCGGCTCGGGAGGCGGAGCGGGTGGACGCGGGCGCTCTCCTTGAGGGAACTGTCACGGATGCCGTGATCCGGGACAGGGTCGGCGGCCTGGCGAACGTGCCGGCCACGCCGCCGATCCGGATCGAAATCGATCAGGCGGTCACCGGCGGCCAGGTGCATGACCGTTTCGACATCATGCTGCGCGGCCGGGCCGTGAGCGTGGCGCCCATTGAAGAGGTCAGGCTGCAGGTCGGCGATCTTGTGGTCGGCACGGCGTCCTATGGCCTGCCGGAGCAAGCCGCGCCCGGCATCCTGCCCGATGGCCGGGCCGCCCGCCAGAGGGTGTTCCATTTCAGCCTGCCGCGCCCGGCTGGCCCCCGCCAGGAGGGGGTTGGCCTGCAAATCGTCGCCCGCACCGAAGACGGCTGCGAGTTCACCGAACATTTCACCCTGTCGGTTGACAGGCATCTGGAACATCCTGTGTCGGTTGTTTCCGGTCCGACAGACGCCGGCATCCTGGGGGGCGCTGTCCGCCCCCATGTCGTGATGTATATCGAGCAAGGCTCGCTCACCGCTGACGGCTTCCTGACTGTCCATGGCTGGGCCGTCTCGCTTGGCCCCGTGCTGGCCGTTCAAATCTTCGCCGGCGAGAAGCGCATGTCCAAGGCCCTGCTGGGCGAGGAACGCGAGGACGTGGCGGCTGCCTTCACGGACTATCCGAATGCGCTGCTGTCCGGCTTCACCGTGTCCGCCCAGCTTGAGCCGCCACGGCTCGGCATCGATGCCATCAGGGTGCAAATCATCTGCGCGGACGGGTTCGGCCAGGAAGGCACGGTCCCGGTTCAGCATCTGCGGCAGGGCCTGGCGCCGGCGCGGAGCCTGTCCATCCCCAGGCGGCTGGCATCGCCCCGGCCCGAGGCGGCGCTCGCGCAAGCCCCTTTGGCCGAGGGGTTCCCCAGGACGCCGGGGTCGCCGGCTGCCGCGGCCTCCGCCCCGGCGGCGCAACAGGTTTCAGCCGAGATCAGGATGTTCTGCGACACGGCCAACCTGTCGAGCGACGGAACCGTTTTCATCAACGGCTGGGCGGTCAGCGCGGCCGGCATCGCGCAGGTGCGCGTGCTGGTGGACGATGCCGAAATCGGCCTTGCCGCCATCGGCCACCAGCGCCTGGACGTGGCGGGCGCGTTTCCCGACATTCCCATGAGCGCCCTGTCAGGCTTCAAGCTCCAGCAGAAGACCGGCCGCCCGTTCCAGGGAGAGCACAGCGTCCGCGTGATCGTTCGCAACGCCCGCGATGAGGAAGCGGAGCAAAAACTGACAGCGGCGGGGGCCGCGGGGGCCCTCCGGCTAGCGGCGGGCGGGCGGGCCGCGCCGCCGGTCCCGCCAGCGCCCGAGCCCGCGTCCGCGCAGGCTGACGAGTTCCGCTTCGAACTTGATGCCCCGGCGCTGGCCAACGGCGTCGTGGTCGAGCCGGTCAGCGGCCGGCTGACGATCGAGGGCTGGCTGCTGACCCGTTCCGGCGTCGCCAGCTTCGAGGTCTTCCTGGACGGCCAGTACCTGGGCGACGCGCATCATGGGCTGGCGCGCCAGGACGTCGGCGCCGCGTTCCCCGACTGGCCCAACGCGCTACGCAGCGGCTACGCGTTCCACTGCCCGCCGCGCGCCTTGCGCGACGGCGAGCACGCCGTACGCCTGGCGATCAAATCGAACAGCGGCGTGCCGCTGGACCGGACGTTCCGCCTCACCGTCAGGAAATCGGAAGACCAGCAGGAGCAACTGGGCATACGCCGCCGCGTGCCACAGGTCGAGACCGACATGATGTCGGCTTTGCTGGCCGAAATGAACTACCGGCCGGCGTTCCGCTTCATCCTGCGGCAAGACCGCTCGATCGACATCGACAGGCTGCGCAGGCTGTTCGATGCGCTGCGCCTGCAAACATACGATGCCTGGAGCATGCTCATCCTGGCCGAGGACGACGGCGTCGCCGCCGCCATGCAGCTTATCAGCGAAACCATTCCCGACCTGGCCGCCCGCCTGGCCATCATTTCGCCCACGCTCGCCGAGGCATGGTTGTCGCCGCTGGCGCGGGGCGGCGACGGCCGGGACGTGCTCAACATGCTGTTGCTGGCGGGCGACGAGCTTGGCGCTGATGCCTTGTTCGAACTGGCGGTCGCCGGCGGGCGCAATCCCGCCGCCGGCCTTGTCTATGGCGACGAGGTGCGGCTCAGTCCGGCCAGCCTGGAAAAGGAACCGTTCTTCAAGCCTGATTTCTCGCCGGATCTGCTCGCCGCCACGAATTACCTCGGCCGGCCCTGGGCCGTGGCGAGCGAGACGCTGGCGAAAACCGCCGCGACGCCGGCCAGCCTGACGGCGGGCGGGGAATACGACCTGGCGCTTCGTTGCGTCGAAGTCGCCGGCGGCGTGCATCACGTTCCCAAGCTGCTGTGCCAGCGCGGCGGCATGGCGCTGGATGAGCCCACACGGGAGAAAGCGGCGCTGCAAGCCATGCTGGCGCGTCGCGGCATCGCGGGGGACGTGCTGGCCACGCCGGTTCCGGGAACCTGGAGGCTGCGGCGCGCGGTGGCCACGCAGGCGATGGTTTCCATCATCATCCCGACCTGCGCGGCGAATGGCTATATCGAGTCGTGCATCACGTCGCTGCGCGAGAAGACGGCTTACAAGAACTACGAAATCATTGTCATCGACAACATCCCCGCCTCGGACGCAGGCTGGAAGGACTGGGTGGCGAGCAACGCCGACAAGGTCGTCGGCATTCCCGACGCCTTCAACTGGTCGGTCTTCAACAACCGCGCGGCCGAGGTGGCCGAAGGCGAGTTCCTGCTGTTCCTGAACGATGACATCACGATCACCCAGGGCGACTGGCTGGACGCGCTGCTGGAACACGGGGAGCGGCCGGAGGTCGGCATCACCGGGCCGCAACTGCTTTATCCGGACGGCAAGGTGCAGCATGCCGGCATGTTCCTTTCCAGCAACGGCCTTGGGCGGCACGCGTTCCGCTTCGCGGCGCACGACGATCCCTGCTACTTCGGCCTGGCGCTGACGCAGCGCAACGTGATAGCGGTGACGGGCGCGTGCATGCTGGTGCGCAAGGCGGTGTTCGACCGCCTCGGCCGTTTCGACGAGGCCCACCAGATCGTCAACAATGACCTGGATTTTTGCCTGCGCGCGCACCGGGCCGGGCTTTTGACCGTGTTCACGCCCTATGCCACGATGATCCATCATGAGCTGGCCAGCCGAGCGAAGATGAGGGACGTGTTCGACCTGACGCATTTCAACGCGGCCTGGAAGACCGTTTTCGCGGCGGGCGACCCTTATTTCAACCCACGCCTGTCACGCCATGCCGACGATTTCCGGCCGGACGAGGAAGCCGTGCAGCCGGTTGTCTCCGGCACGCCGTTGTTCCATGCCAGCGACATCAGGCGCATCCTGGTGGTCAAGCTGGACCATATCGGCGACTTCGTCACCGCGCTGGCGCCGATCCGCCGGCTCAAGAGCCTGTTCCCGCGGGCCAGCATCACCCTGCTGGCCGGGCCGGGGCTGCGGTCGTTCGTGGCGCTGGAGCCGAGCATTGACGCCTTCATGCCGTTTGCCTTTTTCCATGCCCGCTCCCAGTTGGGCGAAAGGCAACTGGGCAAGGACGATTTCGCCGCGCTGGCCGAGAAGCTTCGGCCGCACCGCTTCGATCTGGCCGTCGATCTGCGCAAGCACCCCTCCACGCGGGACGTGCTGAAACACAGCGGCGCGCGCTTCCTGGCCGGGTTCGATCATCTCGGCCAGTACCCTTACCTGGATGTGGCGCTGGACTGGGACGGCGACCGGACGTTGCAGCGCAAGCGAAGCCACATCGTTGTCGATCTTCTGTCGCTGGTCAACGCGATCGGGCAGGCGACGGAAAGCCCTGGGGTGGTCATGCAGCCGGGTCCGGCGCCGATGCCGCTGGACGAAATGCCCGATGACGTGCGCGCCCTGTTCAACAAGCCGGTGGTGGCCGTCCATCCCGGCGCCGGCAACGTCACCAAGCAATGGCCGGAGGAACATTTCTCCGCCCTGATCGACCTGCTGATCGAGCGGAACGGCGTCAACGTCATGCTGATCGGCGGCCCGGACGAGGCGGACATCGCCGACCGCCTCCGGCGGAACGCGCTGCGCCCGGAGGCCGTGGCCAGCATGGCCGGCAAGACGTCGCTGGCGGACCTGCCTCGGCTGCTGAGGAACTGCGCGCTGTATATCGGCAACGACAGCGGGCCCAAGCACATCGCCGCCGCCGCCGGCATCGCGACGATCGGCGTGCATTCGGGCGTTGTCGATCCGGTGGAATGGGGTCCGATCGGGCCGAACGCGGTGGCGCTGCGGCGGAACATGACGTGCAGCCCGTGCTACCTGGCGAACGCCGAGGACTGCCCCAGGTCGCTCGCCTGCCTGCGTTTCCTGGAGCCGAGCCTGGTTTACGAAACGGCGGACCTGATGCTGGGCCGCCCCGTGCCGGCGCATGGCGCCACGATGCTGCCCGCCGCCGAGGCGCTCAAGCCGCACGTTGGCAAGCCAAGGCCGCTTCGCAAGCCAAAGCCCGGACGCCGGCCGCAAATCGCCAAATCCGCATGATGGACGACGAGCGACTGCTCGCCCTGGCGGCGGAACTGGCCGGCCGGGCAGGGGCCGAGATCAGGACGATCCGCGCCCGCGGCTTCGAGGTCGAGCGCAAGGCGGACCGCTCGGTGGTGACCGAGGCGGACCGCGCGGCGGAAGCGATCATCCTCGCCGGCCTGCGCGCCGCATGGCCCGAATGCCCGGTGATCGCCGAGGAAGAGGCCGCCGCGGGCATCGTCGCGGAAGCGGCGCCGACGTTCTGGCTGGTCGATCCGCTGGACGGCACGAAGGAGTTCACGGGCGGGGGCAATGATTTCGCCGTCAACATCGGCTTGGTCAGGCACGGCAAACCCGTCCTTGGCGTGGTCGGCGTGCCTGCGACGGGGGAAATCTTCGGCGGCATCATCGGATCGGGCGCATGGCGCCAGGCCAGGTCAGGCGAACGCGCGCCGGTGACGGCCCGGCTTCCGCCGCCCGAGGGCCTGACCGTCGTCGCCAGCCGCCATCATGGCGACCAGGCGCGGCTGGATGCCTTCCTCGCCGGCCGCGCCGTCGCCCGCACCGCCCATTTCGGCTCCAGCCTCAAGTTCTGCCGCCTGGCCGAGGGGCAGGCCGACCTCTACCCGCGCTTCGGCCGCACGATGGAGTGGGACACCTGCGCGCCGCAAGCCGTGCTGGAAGCCGCCGGCGGCTCCGTCCTCACGATGGAAGGCCAGCCGCTCGGCTACGGCAAGCCGGGCTGGGACAATCCCTGGTTCGTCTGCTGGGGCGCACGCTCAGGCTGACCGCCGGTAGCGGCGGGCGAGGATGCGCAGGTGGTCCCGGAACCGTGGCCGCAGCCGCTCCGTCCAGGGCGTCGAGGCCGCCGTTTTCCAGGCTTCGCCGGTCGTCACGTCAGGCGACTCCAGGTGATACAGCGCCAGGTAACGATGCGTGCCCTTAGGGTCGCGGAAGCGGTGGGCGGACAGCACGCCGGGCACCGCGGCCAGCGCCGGGACGTGCTCGTGGTCATACCATTCGTTGAATTCGGCCTCGTGTCCGTCGGCGACGTTCATCGCGTTCACCAGACGGCCCTCCGCGCCGCGCGGGCTGCCGGCAGCGCCCGGCAGCGTCTGCTCGCCCTCGAAGCGGATCAGCCGCGTGCACAGCGCGGTGACGCGCTTCGACCAGACCGACAGGTTTTCACCGGCGATGGCGCGGTAGGGCGCGGTGTCCAGCACGGCGGGGCTGTCCAGGTCATAGGTGGCGACCGCCTGCATGGGGTTGGCGACGCCGATCCATCGCTCGCACAAGCCAAAGCCCGGAACGCGCTGACGCTCCGGCACGTGTTCCAGGTCGTACCAGTCGTGGAACTCGTCGGCATGGGCGTTTGTGTAATCGAAACCGACCAGCAGGATGCCCTTGGCCATGGTGTCCTCTCCTTCAGGCGGCACGGGTCACGTGCCGATTTCGTCCAGGTCGCGTCCGGCATGATCGGGCGTGAACCACCAGACGCCAAGAGCCATGCACGCCATCGCCACCGGAATCAACAGGAAGGCGGCGGCGAACGAACCCGTGCGCTGCTGCAACCCGACCGCCAGGAACGGCCACAGCACGAAGCCGAACACCCAGGCGACCGACCAGGAAAACCCGTTGCCGACCCCGCGTATGCGCGTCGGGTAAAGTTCCGCCGTCAGGATCATGCTCGGCCCCCAGAAGCCGAGGAAGCCGATGCTCCAGAGCAGGCCGTAGACCCAAAGCTCCAGGTCGGTCGTGGCGTACACCCACAGCGTCAGGAAGACCGCGCCTTCCGCCAGCATGACGTAGAACGCCGGGCGGCGGCCGAAGCGGTCGGCGATCCAGCCCGACGCCAGCAGGCCCAGGAAACCGACAAGGCCCCACCAGATGTAGAACTGCCCATAGGCCGAGGTGGACCAGTGCCGCTCCTGCGACAGGTAAAGCGGCATCCAGCCGCCGACCGTGCCGTAAATGGTGGTGGAGCAGCAGGCGATGAACGTGGCGACGGCGGTGTTGCGGGCCATGTCGGGCAGGAACAACTGGCGCAACTGCACGCGCTTGGCCTTGTCCACCCACTCCTGGTCCACGGCCGACAGCGGCAGGCCATGCGCCTGGGTGCGCGCAATGCGGGCCTTGCGGTCTTGCAGGCGCACCCAGTACGGCGACTCCGGGCATTTGGCGCGGACATAGACAGCGATCAGCGCCACCACGGACGGCACGATGAAAGCGACGCGCCAGCCAAAATCGGCGATGACAAAGGTGGCGATGGCGCCCGCCAGGGCCGCGCCGAAGCACCAGGTGCCCCGGTTGATGCCGATCACGCGCCCGCGCAGGCGGGCGGGCCAGGTCTCGGCGACCAGCATGGAGCCGAGCGACCACTCCCCGTTCAGGGCGAAGTGGACGGCGCAGCGTACGGCGACGAAAGCCGCCCAGGTCTGGCACATCGCCAGCGCCGGCATCAGCAGGGAGAACAGCGCGATGTTGATGGCCAGCAGCGTGCGCCGGCCATAGCGGTCCGCCAGCCACGGCCAGACGAACATGCCGACGATGCCGACCAGCAGCGCGATCTGCAAGCCGGACCGATAGTCCGGCACGCTCAGCGCGAACTCCTTAATAATCAGCGGCGAGGCCAGCGCGAAAATGACCCCGTCCATCCCGTCGAAGCCCCAACCCAGGCCGTTGGCGATCGCAATGTGGATGTGGGTGGGCGTGACCCGCGTCTGGTCGGACGCGGCGCGGAAAGCCGCCGAGGCGCGATGGCGTTCCTCCAGCGATCCCGGTTCGACGGTTCCAGCAGTGACGTTGACGACGGCGCTCATTTGCTGGCGCTCCTTCTCCCGAGGTGCCAGTAGGCACGCGCGGGCCGGATCAGTCCAGCATAAAGAAGCGGGCGATCCTATCCGTGGCGTCAACCGGCGCCTGTTCGAC
>CAXTXZ010000113.1:0-9119 GCA_964248015.1 uncultured Rhodopila sp.
CTGCCGCTTCCGCGCCCGCTGCCCGCAAGCCTTTGATCGATGCCGGTCAGAGGACCCGGCACTGCGCAAGGTGGCAGCCGGGCACCTGGCCGCGTGCCATCTGGCCTGATGACAGTTCCCATCCCCAAGGAAACAGCATGAACCGAGACAACGCCATGCCAACGCGCCGCGCCTTGCTGGGGGCTGCCGGCGGCCTTGCCCTGGCCCCGCGCGCAGCCTCCGCCCAAGGCCCGGCGCTGGCTCCCCGGCAGGGCGGGACCATGACCATCATGTTCTTTGGCGAACCGCCCTCGCTCGTGTCGCTCGTCAGCAGCAACAGCCTGACCGTCAGCGCCAAGGTGACTGAGGGGTTGCTCTGGTACGACAACGCAATGCAGCCGCACCCGCAGCTTGCGACCGCCTGGACGATCTCTCCAGACGAGCTGACCTACACCTTCACCTTGCGGCAGGGCGTGAAGTGGCATGACGGCCACGACTTCACCTCGGCCGACGTGGCGGCGTCGCTTGCTATCCTGAAGAAGCTGCATCCGCGCGGCCGTGGCACCTTCGCGCACTTGGCGGAGGTGCGGACGCCGGACGACCATACCGTGGCGCTGCAACTGGACGCGCCCATCCCCTATCTGATCAAGGCGTTCGCCGCGGCGGAGTCGCCGATCATCGCCAGGCATGTCTATGACGGCACGGACCCCTTCACCAACCGCAACAACAGCGCGCCGATCGGAACAGGGCCGTTCCGCTTCAAGGAATGGGCGCGCGGCGACCACGTGATCTACGAGCGGAATGCCGATTACTGGGACAGCCCGCGGCCTTACCTCGATCAGCTTGTTGTCAAGTTCATTCCGGATGCCGCGGCCCGCTCCGCCGCGCTGGAATCAGGCGACGTCGATCTCGGCTACCGCACGCCTGTCGCCTACAGCGACCTGGAGCGTCTGCGCGGCGTCGGCAAGCTCGCGTTCGAAACCAAGGGCTACGAGTACAGCAACAACGTGCTAAGCCTGAACTTCAACATGGACAGCGCGTATTTCGCCAAGTTGGCGGTGCGCCAGGCCGTCAGCCATGCGCTGAACACGACGGCAATCTGCAAGACGATCTACTACGGCACGTTCGATCCCTGCGCCGCGCCCATCGCGCCCTTCATGGCCGAATACCACGACCCGGCGCCAACGCCCTACCCGTTCGACATCGCCCGCGCCGAGAAGCTGCTGGATGAAGCCGGCTACCCGCGTGGCCCCGACCGCACCCGGTTCCGCATCACCTTCGAGGCCAGCCCAGCCGTGGAGGAAAACCGCCGGCTCGGCGATTTCGTCCGCGCCGCCCTGTCCCGCGTCGGGATCGCCGTCGAGGTGCGCGTCTCCGACATCGGCAGCTACATCAAGCGCGTCTACACCGACCGCGACTTCGATGTCTGCTGCACCAGCTTCAGCAACCTGTTCGACCCGACAGTCGGCGTGCAGCGCATCTACCTGTCAAGGAACATCGCCAAGGGCGTGCCGTTCTCCAACACGTCGTACTACCGCAATCCCCAAGTGGACGCGCTGCTGGACGCGGCGGCCACCGAGCCTGACCCGGCGAAGCGCAAAGCCCAGTTCATGGAATTCCAGCAGACCGTCATGCACGACGCCCCCGACATCAACGTCGGCGTGCCGCGCTGGTACACCATCCACAACAAGCGCGCGCTCGGCCATTCCATCACCGCCGACGGCATCGAGGGCAACCTCGCCCATGCCTACATCGCGAGCTGACCGATGACCCCGGACATCCGCACCAAGCTGGCCGCCGATGTCGGCGGCACCTTCACCGACATCGGGCTGGAGCAGGGGGAAGCACGCTGGACCACCAAGGTCCTGACGACGCCCGCCGCGCCCGAGCAGGGCGTGCTGACCGGCATCCACGCCGCCCTCGCGCTGGCTGGCATCGAACTGGCGGCGGTCGACACGTTTGTCCATGGCACAACCTTGGCCACCAACGCGATCATTGAGCGACGCGGCGCAAGGACAGCGCTGATCGCCACCGACGGCTTCCGCGACACGCTCGAAATCGGCACGGAAAGCCGTTACGACCAGTACGAACTGGCCCTGGTCCGGCCAAAGCCGCTGGCGCCGCGCCCGCTGCGCTTCACGGTGCGCGAACGCGTCGACGCGCGCGGCGCGGTCCTGCTGCCGCTGCACGAGGACGATGTGCGGGAAACCGCCGCCAGGCTGCGGGCCGCCGGCGTCCAAAGCGTCGCCATCGCCTTCCTGCACGGCTACGCCAATGACGCGCATGAGCGTCGCTGCGCCGCGATCCTGCGCGAGATCGCGCCGGATCTGCACGTCTCGCTTTCCAGCGAAGTGTGCCCGGAAATCCGCGAGTACGAGCGCACGTCCACCACCGTCACCAACGCCTACGTGCAGCCTTTGATGGAAAGCTACCTGCTGCGCATGGAGGCGCGGCTGCGGGCCGAGGGGTTCCGTGGCGTGCTGGGCCTGATGACGTCGGGCGGCGGCCTGACCTCTGTCGACGTGGCGCGCCGCTTCCCGGTTCGGCTGGTCGAATCCGGCCCGGCGGGCGGCGCGGTGTTCGCGGCGGGCATTGCCGCCCGTCTCGGCGAGCGCAGGGTGCTGAGCTTCGACATGGGCGGCACCACGGCCAAGCTCAGCCTGATCGAGGACTACCGCTCCGAAACCGTCCGCCTGTTCGAGGTCGATCGCGCCGCCCGCTTCCTGCGCGGCAGCGGCCTGCCCGTGCGCATCCCGGTTATCGAAATGGTTGAGATCGGCGCGGGCGGAGGCTCCTTGGCGCGGCTGGACGGCCTGAAACGTGTCACGGTGGGGCCGGACAGTGCGGCTTCGGTGCCCGGCCCGGCCTGCTATGGCCTGGGCGGCGTCCGTCCGGCGGTCACCGACGCTGATCTTGCGCTTGGATTGATCGACCCCGATGACTTCGCCGGCGGCTCGATCACCCTGCATCCGGAGCAGGCCCGCGCGGCCCTGTCCGCCGAAATCGGCGATGCGCTGGGCCTCGGCCCGGACATGGCGGCCTACGCCGTCTACGAGATGGTCTGCGAGAACATGGCCAGCGCCGCCCGAGTGCACACGGTGGAGCGCGGCGTGACCGCGAGCCAGCACACCATGATTGCCTTCGGCGGCGCGGCCCCTTTGCATGTCGCGCGCGTGGCGGAGAAGATCGGCGTCCGGCGGGTCATCGTGCCGCCCAACGCCGGAGTCGGTTCGGCGATTGGCTTCCTGGCTGCGCCGATCTCCTATGAACTGGTGCGTACCACCTACATGCGCCTCGGTTCCTTCGACCACGCCGTCGCATCCGGGTTGCTGCGCGAGATGGCGCGCGACGTGCGCGGCTGGGTCGAACCGGCGGCGCATGGCGCTGCCCTGCTGGAACGCCGGGTCGCCTTTATGCGCTACATCGGCCAGGGGCACGAAATCGCCGTGGAACTGCCGCTGCGCGAACTCGGTCCCGCCGACGACGCCGATCTGCGGGCGCGCTACGAGCAGTCCTACGAGGCGCTGTTCAAACGGGTCATCCCGAACGCCGCGATCGAGATCATGGCATGGTCGGTGCTGATCTCGACGGCAACGGTGCTGCCCGAGCGAGTGGCCGAACCCGACGCGTCCGTCGCGCCCGCAACGCTTGAGACGACCCTGGTGTTCGACGGCCGCTCGGGCCAGGCCATGCAAGTGCCGCGCTACCGGCGCGAGCAGCTTGTCCCAGGCGCGCGTTTCCCCGGCCCCGCCATCGTCGCGGAGGACGAGACCGCCACCTTTGTCACCACTGGCTTCAATGCCTGGATCGACGGCATCGGCTCAATCGTCATGGATCGCAAGGAGCAGACGGCATGACCATCGGCTTGATCGAGAAGCAGATCATGTGGAACCGCCTGCTGGCCCTGGTGGAGGAGCAGGCCCAGGTGCTGCAACGCACGGCGTTCAGCACCATCGTCCGCGAGTCGGGCGACTTGGCGGCCGGCGTGTTCGACGCGCGCGGGCGCATGCTGGCGCAGGCGGTCACCGGCACGCCCGGTCACATCAACTCCATGGCGCTCGCGGTCGGCCACGTCATCGCCAAGCATCCGGTCCACACGATGCGGCCCGGCGATGTCTTCATCCATAACGACCCATGGATCGGCACCGGCCACACCAACGACTTCTCCGTCACCACGCCCTGCTTCCGTGGCACGGAGTTCGTTGGCTTGCTGGCCTGCAACTGCCACCTGATGGACATCGGCGGCGCGCGCAACATGACCGGCTCCCTTGACGTCTTCATGGAGGGCCTGTTCCTGCCGATCCTGCGCATCGTCGAGCAGGGCACAGTGAACGAAACGCTGATGGCCGTCATCCGCGCCAACACGCGCCTGCCGGTCGAGACGGAAGGCGACACCTATGCGCTGATCTCCTGCAACGAGATCGGCTGCGAGCGGCTGACGCAGATGATGGACGAGTTCGGCCTGGACAACCTCGATGAGGTGGCGGACCACGTCATCGACACCTCGAAGGCGGCGATGCTGGAGAAGATTCGCGAACTGCCGCGTGGCTGTTGGTCCGCCAGCCTGACGCTGGATGGCCAAGACAACGAACCGGTGGAGCTGCGCGCGGCTCTGATGGTGTCGGATGACGGCATCAACGTCGATTACGCCGGCACGTCGAAAATGGTGCGGCACAACTTCAACGTGCCGCTGTGCTACACGCTGGCCTACACCTCGTACGCGCTGGGCTGCATCCTGGCGCGCGACATCCCGAACAACGCCGGCTCGCTTGAGCCGAGGACGGTGACAGCGGAGGAAGGCTCCATCGTGCATGCGACCAAGCCCGCCGCCGTTGTGCAGCGGCACTTGATCGGCCTGATGCTGCCCGACCTGATCTTCGGCTGCCTGCGCCAGGCGATCCCCGAGCGGGTGCCGGCCGAGGGAGCCGGCGTGCTCTGGAACATCAGCGGGTTCGGGCCGCGCCGCAGCCCGGCGGTGATGGGCGACGACTTCCTGGTCAACATCGTCACGACTGGCGGCATGGGCGCGCTGCCGACGCGGGACGGCCTGTCAGCGACCGGCTTTCCCAGTGGGGTGCGCGGCGGCCCTGTCGAGATCTTTGAATCAATGTCCACCCTGGTGTTTTGGCGCAAGCAGTACCGCGCCGGGTCCGGCGGCCCTGGCACGACCCGAGGCGGCCTCGGCCAGCACATCGAGCTGGGCAACAGCCTCGATGAACCGTTCAGTTGCATCACGTCGTATGAGCGCGTGCGTTTCCCCGCGCGTGGCAGCTTCGGCGGTCATGGCGGGGCTGCCGGCTATGTCGGCTTGTCCTCGGGCGAGGCGCTTCCTGGCAAGGGCCGCCATCTGGTTCCGGCTGGCGACCGTATCGTTATCCTGTCGCCCGGCGGCGGCGGCCTTGGCGATCCAAAGGGGCGGGACCCGATGCTTGTCCGGCAGGATGTGGAGAATGAACTCGTCTCCGTCACCACGGCCCGCGATACCTACGGCCTGGAACCGCAGGCGCGCGCCACGGCGGCGGAATAGGAAGGCCTGCCTCCGGCTGGTCAGGCGTTGTTTCCCATGCATCGAAAGCGGCGGGCCAGCAGCGGCTGCAAGGGCGTCTCCCCAACCCGCAGTCAACGCAGTGACTGCACTACCGGTCCCTGCCTGAAGCGCGGTGCTCATACGTCGCATCCAGCCGGCTGGCCAGGTAGGCTCCGGCGGTGATTGGCTGGTATTTCGGTGTCCCGCTGGGTGACAGGCAGGTTGGCAGCGCCTCCACGATCGCATCCGGATTCGGATCGGCGAAGTAGGCGATCGAGCAGCGCTCCCGCGCCGGACGGACAACCCGATGCGGCGTGGACACGTAAACGTCGTTTGTCCACCGCATCAATGTGTCGCCGATGTTGCACACGAAGGCTCCCGGGATGTGCGGCGCATCGATCCAGGCGCCGTCCCGGCGGCGCACTTGCAGGCCGGGCACCCCGTCGGTGGCCAGGATCGTCAGGTTGCCATAATCCGTGTGGGTGCCGGCGCCGAGGTCCTTCCCGTCGCCGGACGGATAGCGCAGCAGCCTCAAGGTGGACATCGGCCGGCGCAGCCGTGGGGTGAAGTAATCCGCGTCCAGGCCAAGGTCGCGGGCGAAGCCGCGGTGGATGGCCAGGGTAAGTTCGGTGCAGGCCGCATAATAGGCCAGCGCCGTGGCGCGCCAGCCGGCTATGTCGGGCCAGAAGTTGACGCCACGGAAGGGCTTGCGCGCAAGCAGCTCCGGGTCATCGGGCGGCAGTTCCAGGCCGATGTTGAAGGCTTCCTTCTGGTCCGGCGGCGTGTTTTCATCCAGCCGCTCATGGCCAAGGCCGACATAGCCCCGGTTGTTGGGTGATCGCTTGATCGAGAGCGCGTCTTTCGCCTTGGTCGGTTGGGCGAAGAAGGCGCGCGCGGCGGCAAAGATGCCCGCTGTCTTGATGCCGTGCCCGGTCAGGTAGAAAAACCCCGTCTCGCGGCAGGCTTTCCCCAATGGCGTCAGGTCTTTAAGGTTGATGACGGGGATTTCGCTCATGCGCGGGCCTGCGTTCTGGAACAGCGACATGCGGCGCCTTGGTGCGCCGCGTCAGGCCAGCTTAGGATGCCGCGTCGGCTCATGGCTACGGGGGTTGCATGGCGTGGCGTATTGGCGTGGATTCCGGCGGAACGTTCACCGATGTCTGCCTGTTCGATGACGCGACCGGCGCGGTGGCCGTCTGGAAGGTGGCCTCGACGCCGGACGATCCCTCGCGCGGCATCGCGGACGGCGTGGCGCAGGGGATGCGGCGGGTTGGCGCGCAGCCCGCCGCCGTGGCGTATTTCGGCCACGGCACCACGGTCGCGACGAATGCGCTGATCCAGCGCCGTGGCGCGCGGACCGGGCTGGTCACCACCGACGGGTTTCGCGACCTGCTGGAGATCGGGCGGCAGAAGCGGCCTGACCTGTACGACATCCAGGTGGACAAGCCGCCCGTCCTGGTCAGCCGCGACCTGCGGCGCCAGGTGCCGGAACGTGTCCGCCATGACGGCACGGTGGAGGTGGCGCTGGACCCGGAGGCGGTGCGCGACGCGGTGCGGCGGCTGCGCGGCGCCGGCGTCCAGGCGGTGGCTGTGTGCTTTCTCTACGGCTTCGTGTCCGAGGCGCACGAGGCGCTCGCGGCCCGAGTGCTGGCCGAGGAATTCCCGGAAGCGTTCGCCTCCATCTCGCATGTGGTGGCGCCGGAGTTCCGTGAGTTCGAGCGGCTGTCGACCACGGTGGTGAACGCCACTCTTGGCCCCGTGATGCAGGCTTACATACGCCGTCTGGCCGACCGCCTGGCGGGGATGGGTCTGACCGCCTCGCCGCACCTGACGCAGTCCAATGGCGGCGTCATCAGTTTCGAACAGGCGGCGATGTTGCCGGTGCGCGCCGTGCTGTCAGGGCCGTCCACTGGCGTGGTTGGCGCGCGGGAGGTCGGGCGGCAGGCCGGATTCTCCGAGCTGATCACCTTCGACATGGGCGGCACCAGCAGCGACGTCGCCTTGCTGTCGGACGGCGTGTGCCGGCTGGCCAGCGAGGCTGTGGTGCATGGCTACCCGATCAAGGCGCCGATGCTGGACATCCATACGGTCGGGGCCGGGGGCGGGTCCATCGCGTTCGTCGACAGCGGCGGGCTGCTGAAAGTCGGGCCTCGCAGCGCCGGCGCTGATCCGGGTCCGGTCTGCTACGGACGCGGCGCGGCCGAACCAACCGTGACGGATGCGAATGTGGCGCTGGGGACGCTGAACCCGGCATACCTGCTGGGCGGGCGTATGCCGGTGCGGCATGACCTCGCGGTTGCCGCCGTGGCCAAGCTGGCGGAGAGCCTGGGGCTTGGGGTGATGGCGACGGCGCAGGGCATCGTGTCCGTCGTCACCGCGAACATGGCGCGGGCGATCCGGGTGATTTCGGTGCAGCGCGGCCACGACCCGCGCGACTACACCTTGGTCGCATTCGGCGGTGCCGGCCCGCTCCATGCCGCTCGGCTGGCGCGGGAGCTGGATATAAGCCGCGTGCTGGTGCCGCTGTCGCCCGGCATCCTGTGCGCGACGGGGTTGTTGCTGACGGACCCGAGGACGGATTTCGCCATGACCCGGCTGACTCCGCTGGATGACAAGGCCGGGCCAGTGCTGGACGAGGCGTTCGCGGCGCTGCTGGCCCGCGCGGAAGCATGGTTCGACGCGGAGGATGTTCCCGCCGCCGCCAGGCGGATCGTCCGAACGGTTGACATGCGCTACGCCGGGCAGAATTACGAACTGCCGATCCCCTTGCAAGCCGGCCTGGCCGAAGCCTTCGCCGCGGCGCACCGGCGGATGTACGGCTTCGCGGCGGACGGCGAACCTGTGCAACTCGTGACGTTTCGCCTGGAGGCATCGGCCGTGGCGCCAAAGGCCGGTTTTTCCGCCGCGTCGGAGGCAGGTCCGGATGCCAGCGGCGCTGTCATCGGCCGGCGCGACGTCTGGCTGCCGGAGGCGGGCGGATCAGTCAGTTGCCCAATCTACGACCGTGCCCTGCTGCGCGCGGGAAATCGCCTGATCGGGCCGGCGGTGATCGAGCAGATGGATGCCACGACGATCGTGCTGCCAGGGATGCTGGCAAGGGTGGAACCCTATCTGAACCTGATCCTGGAGGCGGCATGATCGATCCGATCACGATCGAGGTCATCGGCAGCGCGTTGTCCTCGATCGTCGAGGAAATGGGCGAGGCGCTGATCCGCGCATCCTATTCCACCAACATCAAGGAACGGCGGGACTGCTCCACCGCGTTGTTCGACCTGGAAGGCCGCACGTTGTGCCAGGCGGAGCATATCCCGATGCACCTGGGCAGCTTCCTCGACCTGATCCCGCACATCATGAAGCGGCACCCGCTGGCCGACATGCGGCCCGGCGACGTGTTCTGCGGCAACGACGCGTACGAGGGCGGCGGCACGCATCTGCCGGACATCGTGCTGGCGGAGCCGGTGTTCGTCGATGGCGCGATGATCGCCTGGGCGGTGAACCTGGCGCATCATGCGGATTTCGCCGATCGCGGGCATGCTCACATTTATCAGGAGGGACTGCGGATACCGCCCATACGGCTGTATCGCGCGGGGGAGCTGCAAGCAGACGTGCAGGC
>CAXTXZ010000114.1:0-4074 GCA_964248015.1 uncultured Rhodopila sp.
CACCCTGACCCCCGCCGAACTCATGGCCGACATCAAGGAGGGCCTGTACATCACGGAAATGATCGGCATGGGCGTCAACGGCGTCACCGGCGACTACAGCCGGGGCGCGGCCGGCTACATGATCCGCGACGGCGCGCTCGCCGAACCGGTCGCCGAGGTCACCGTCGCCGGCAACCTGATCGACATGTTCGCCAGCCTGACCCCCGCCAACGACCTCCGCTTCCGCCGTGGCACGGACTCGCCCACGGTGCGGATCGAGGGCCTGACAATGGCCGGCGGATAGAAGGCAACCGGAACCTGGCCGTGCGGCGACCGGATCATCGCCAAAGTCCCAGGCCCAGGCCGCAATCCGGTGGAGGCAGCCGCCAATGATCATGGCGCACGGATGGCGGCTGCCCAACGTGATGCACTACGTCGGGCTGCCCTTGCTCGCGCTGTTCGCGTGGGATGTCGTCATCACCCTGCTTTACGTCTCGTTCGGCCAGAAATGGGTGTCGCTGAACGAGCTTCCCATGCCGATCATCGGCTCTGCCCTCGCCCTGCTCGTGACGATACGCAACAACAACGCCTACGCCCGCTGGTGGGAAGCCCGGCAGCTCTGGGGCAGCATTGTCAACAACTCCCGGACCCTGGCGCGCCAGGCAAGGCTCTACCTGGGGAACGAGGCGACAGCCAAAATCCTGGTCGAACTCCAGATCGCCTATGCCCACGCCCTTCGCTGCCATCTCCGCAACCAGCCTCCCTGGGACCAGGTAGCCCCTTTCGTCCCGCCGGACCTTCGTGACCGGCTTGGGGGCATATCGAATGTCCCCGATGCGCTGCTGGGCGAGATCGCCAGCCAACTCGCCGCCTTGCGCCAGCGCGGCGTCCTCGACACCATCGCCTTGGCCGCGTTCGACGGGACACTGGCGAACCTCGGCAACGCGCAGGGCGGCGCGGAGCGTATCAAGAACACGCCGCTGCCAAGGCAGTACACCGTTTTCCCAAGGGTGTTCGTCCAGGTGTTTTGCACGCTGCTGCCCCTGGGCATGGTGTCGGATCTCGGCCTGGCGACGCCGCTCGGATCAACCCTGGTGGGCTTCATATTCCTGGCGCTGAACCAGGTCGGAGCCGACCTCGAAAGCCCGTTCGAGAACGCGATCTACGACGTGCCCCTGACATCGATCACGC
This sequence comes from uncultured Rhodopila sp., assembly GCA_964248015.1. GTDB lineage: Bacteria > Pseudomonadota > Alphaproteobacteria > Acetobacterales > Acetobacteraceae > Rhodopila. Next base: position 1,171 of record CAXTXZ010000114.1, read on the forward strand.
GCGCCATAGAGATCAACCTGCGCCAGGGCCTGGGCCAGACGGATGTGCCGCCGCCGGTCAGGCCGGAAAAGGGCGTCCTCTGGTAGCCCTTGGACCTTGCAACCTGGCTTGGCTCATGATGGCCTGCGTTCCACACCCATCCCTGAAAGGATCATGCCCATGCCCGGTTCCTCGCTCCTGTCAGGCCGCTCCATGACGCCCGATGAGGCCTTGGCGGTGCTGAAGGAGGGCAACAAGCACTATCGCGACGGCCACGCTCCTTGGCCGCACCAGACCGGGCCTGAGCGGCGCGCGGCGCTCGCCCATGCGCAGGAGCCATTCTGCGTCCTGGTTGGCTGCTCCGACAGCCGCGTCTCCCCCGAGTTGCTGTTCGGCCGGGGCCTGGGCGAACTGTTCATCGTCCGCAACGCCGGCAACGTCGTTGACCTCGCCGCGATGGGCAGCATCGAATACGGCGTCGCCGTTCTCGGCGCGCCCTTGATCGTCGTGCTCGGCCACGAACGCTGCGGCGCCGTGCAAGCCGCGGTCAACGTCGTGCAGAACGACGCGACCTTTCCCGGCAGCATCGGCCAGATGATCGAGCCCATCCTGCCAGCGGTTCTCCGCGCCGCGCGGGAAGGCGAGGCCGACCTGCTCGACCGCGCGGTGAAGTACAACGTCCAACGCGTCGTCCAGCGCCTGCGCGCAACCGAGCAAATGCTTTTGGAGCCGCAACAAAAAGGCAAACTGAAAATCGTCGGCGCACGCTATGACCTGGACACCGGCCACGTGGATTTCTTCGAGTAGGTTGCCGCCGGCCTGCCGGGCAGCACAGGCGCGCAGCGCTGGCCTCCTCCATCCACCGGAACAGGGCAGCCGGCACACTGGCGCCGGCGGGCATGAAGGCGTCTTGATCTCAAAAGATCAACGAACGGCAGGCATGGGCGCGACCGGCAATCACGGCCAGGATCTGCTCGCCTGCCCGAGCGGCGATAGGACACTCGCCAGACCAGTCAGCGAGATCATCGTTGCCGGCAACCTGATCGACAGGGTCGCCCAGCCTCCGGCTTGCGGTTCCAGGCAAGGCAGGCTCTCGAATGCAGGGCCGCGCCGTTGCTGCGCCTTTTCAGGTCAATTCGCGAAGGCATGGCCCTCGCCAACAGGAGGCTGCCAAAAATTTCAGTCGATCTCAAGAGCGTTACTATACTTTTTGCTAAGGCAAGTTAACATTTTGTAAACTTTGATGGCACAACAGGCTGACCTGACAAACAAGACAAAGCGGCAGTCCGAAGGGCAGGGGAGAAGTGTCAAGTGATCATGCGAGCGATTGCTTTTGGGCTTTGTCTCGTCCTTGGGCAGGGAATTTGCTCATTGCCCGCGCCGGCAGCGCCGCTCGCCCCAAGTGATAACCGCCTTGCCGTCAAGGAAGCCGTCCAGGACTTCTGCGCGGATCACGGGATCACTGTGGAGGGCCTTGATCGTATTGGTGACGAAGCGGCCCCCATCCTGACCGATCCTCAGTCGCCACTCAGTTCGCTGCGCAAAATGCTTGAAGGCTACGGCTACATGACGCTTGGGTCTCCGTCGACCCAACCAGGCAGCGAAGGCCTGCCAACCCGTTTGGCCATCTTTGGCCGCAATGGATCTGGCCAGCAGCCAAGGGAGGCTGTCGCGGCGCCCTTGGAAACGCCCCGGCTGCCGACCCCCCCATCAGCCATGCAATCCTCCCAGTCAGCCAAATCGCAACTGAACAACCGGTTGGCGACCTTGGCGGGGCAAACCGAACTGGATGCTGATTCCGCAACGGCTGGCCCGGCCGACGAACCCGGTCAATCCAGTCAAGCGGCCGAACCCATGATGACGAATGCCGCGTCAACCAAAGTCTCTCAAATGACATTGCTTTCGCTCGCGGCGACGCAACAGCTCAATAATCTAGTAAGCGCCTTGAGGCGAGTGGAGCCTGCTCGCCATTGACAGATGATGCCGCGCCTCGTCGCCAAGCGCGGGAACAATCAGTGCAGTCCCGAACAGGCTGGCGGCTGCCTCCGCCTGGCACGGGCACGATGCTCGAATGATGGGAACCAAGGCAGGCCTGGCCGGCGCCGTGGTTGTTGCAAGGAAGAAGTTGATGCGCAGCGTGATCTCCGGGGCAATCGTGTTGGTTTGTGGAACGCTCGCATGCGAGGAAGCGAAAGCGCAGTGCCCCGCTGCCGGAGCGGACACAGGTTGCGGCGCGCTGGTGACCGTCACGCCAAGCGGCGCGACGGTGGCGGCAACCGGCCTGGGTCCCTACGACGGCAGTGACGATACTCTCATCGGCGTGGTCAATAACATTCCAAATTGCAGCCCGGGCGCGGGTTCTTCAACGAAAGTCACTTGCGGCATACCCATTTACAGCTTGGATCTGACATCCAGCAATGGCATATGCGGTTTCGATGGCGACGGAATTAGTTCGCCCACGTATGGCGTGGCTGGCAACGCGCAGGACACCACCGGCTATGGCGGTCCCAATGCTTACTTCACGCCAGTTCCCCCCGCCACGGCCATCACCCAAAACCAGTGCCGGGTCAATTTCATAACGCCCGTCGCGCCTGGCGGAGGAACCGCCTTCTTTTCCTTGGAAAACGTGCTCAACAACGCCACGAACGCATGCACCGCGGCCATCAACAACTCTATCTGTGATGTCAACGGGGCCAATTGCGGGGCAACCAAGCCACTGGTGCCTAGCATCACGGCCGATTCCGCCACCGGACGTCAAACCCAGATACAGGCCACGTTCATGCCACAAGGCATGGATCCAAACACTGGCAAGAAGTACACTCTCGCGGCGGCGGCACAGGTCTGCGGCTTCAGCGGCTTTGACTGGCAACAGACAATCACCGCGTGGCCGACGCCGAACTTGTTCGCCATCGCCAATCCCACGGT
>CAXTXZ010000114.1:4084-7159 GCA_964248015.1 uncultured Rhodopila sp.
TCTCCGGTTACACATACATGCAGAAATGGAAACTCAACGGCATCCCCGGCCCTATCGACGCCCCTGGGGTTCCGGTCTATTTCGACCCGTATAATCAGCCCCAGGCCACGACCGCGAACGCCGACATGTCCTTGAAGGGCAACACGAACACGGTGACGAACACGCTGAGGATGTTCGATAACCCAGCGAATCCCGCCTTGCCGGCGGGCGCGACAATGAATTTCACGACGCATCTCGTCGGTCTTGGGCCTGCTCCTGATTACACGGTCACGGATACCGGCATGGGCTTCGTCTGGAGCAGCAATAACAACGGCAGCGTGGGAGGCAGCGTCGCGACCGCTGTTCCCTTCGGCACGAGCGCCGACGCAGGTGGGACAGGCAGCGTCACGGTCACGAGCGTCAGCCAAACCAGCACCTACACCGGCGTCGCCGTCAACGGCGTGAATGGGTCCAATCTCGTCCTCGGACCAACCCCCCTGCTAGCCGCCATATTGCCAGAAAGCCGCTCGGCCCAACCCAACGGGACTGTCACCGCCTTCGCGACAATTATCAACACCGGCACGACGACCCTTTCAGGCTGCTCCATCGCCCCGGCCAACAGTCCGCCCGGCACGTTCGTCTACCAAGCCACTAATCCTTTATCCAACGCCCTGGTCGGCGCCGCCAACACGCCGGTCTCAATCGCCGGCAACAACACATCGCAGAGTTTCGTCATTGCGTTCACGCCCAGCGCCGCGATCGCGCCAACCAACGTGGGATTCAGCTTCTCCTGCGCCAACGCGGCTCCGGCGCAAATTGTCAATGGGCTCAACACACTGCTTTTGTCGGCCTCGACAATTCCGACCCCCGACATCGTCGCCCTCGGCGCAACCACCAAGAATGACGGCATCGTGCATGTCATAGGCCCAAGCGCCTTCGCGGTCGCCAGCGACAACCTTGGCTCCGGCGACACCATCGCCGTCGCGGCCAACACCGGCGGCGCGACGTTGCCGTTGGCGATCACCCTATGCCAGACCAACCCCACGACCGGCCAGTGCCTCGCGGCAGCCGCCACGACAGTGACAACAACAATCGCCGCAAAGGCCACTTCAACCTTCGCCATCTTCGTGACTGCAAGCGGCACGGTGCCGTTCGATCCCGCCAACAGCCGGATCTTCGTGACGTTTACCGATAGCGCCAACGCAATACGCGGCGAAACCAGCGTGGCAGTGGAAACCCAGTAACGGCTTCACGCAGTTCGCTTAGGCACGAAAAGCGGGCGCGATCCGCCCTTCCTTGGCAGGGAAGGGCCATTCCCTCGTGCCTGCGATGGCAGCCGTCGAACACGCCGATTGACCAATCGCCGCGCTTCACGGCTCACGCCAGGTTGCTTTGCGGCAGGATCGGACCGTTATAGCAGATCGCCGGAAAGCCGAAACGGCCCAAGGCGTGAATCTGCTTAGAAAACAACAAACCACAGCGCATCGCAGCCCCAACTGGACTGCGATGCGCTGTGGTTTGTTTCACTGGTTCCGCCAGCCTGCAAGATCCTTCGGGTGGCCGCGCGCAGGCATGCTTATTGATGCTTGCGAAGGTTTTCAAAAAAAACCTTGTATCCCGCCGGTATCTTGGGAACGGCTATCAAATTCAGGCTTTCAATGCCTGGTCCCGAGCAAGCCATGTCCGAGCCAACGACAGTAACAGAATAAATGACCTGTTTCGCAATTTCATCCTTCAAAACCTTCCTTTCCAAATCAGTGTCGGCGCAAGACCCGCTGCTGAATAATACAAGCACTGTTTGCTTGGCGAAATTCACGCTGGGAATCGCTTTCGAAGGATCTATGTTGTCACAGCTTTGCCTCCTTATTTGAGGCTCAAACAGTTTCTTGTAGTCCTGTTCATTATTGATGACAAGTTCAAGCGGCGACTTGACATAATGGTCGCCTTCCGCTCGGTACGGGATCAGGCGAGAAAACATGAAGCATTGCTCGCCACCAAGTTCCTTAAAAGCAACGTTCTCATTCGCCGACACGCCGGTTGCGCTTCCTTCATGAAGCAAAATCATCCCAAACACAGTCAAGGCCAGCACCCGCGGCCGCCGCGCATTAAGTTGCCGGGCAATGCCCAAAACCAAAGTTCTTCCTGATGCCATGATCCTGCCCCCGTTATTATGCCAAAATGATATTGCTTTGCTATATCGTTGCTGGAGCCATAGCACGGCTTCATGGCGGCACAAAGATCGATACCCTCCGGATCGCGGATACCAGGACTCCGCGAGTCCATGGCTTTGCCAAGGCGCTCGGCAGCGACTCAGCGCCGTTCGATCCCGCCAAACGCCCCATTCCCGTGATGTTTACCCAAGGCTCCAACGCTCCATGCGGTGAGGCCGACGGACCATGAGTTTCCAAGTGTCGTTGTTCATGCCACTTAGGCACTATCGACAAGAAGGCCGCAACGCAGGAAGCGCAGGATCGACCTATCATGGCGAGCAGTGGCAATCGCTCCGGCCGGCCGCGTCACAGGGCGCCAACCGCTGATCTGGCCGAAGCTCTCGAACATCATCGGGCCGCGCGGTTCGAGCGCGCCGAGGCGCTTTACCGCAAGGTTTTGCGGAAAGCCCCCGGCAATCCGGATGCTCTCCACCTGCTCGGCGTGATTGCCCTCGCGCGGGGCCATCCGGATCAAGCGATCCCGCTGATCGTCGAGGCGCTCGCGGCCAAGCCTGGTTTTGCCGAGGGCCATTCCAATCTCGGCAGCGCCTTGCGCGCGGCGGGCCGGCTGGCCGAGGCCGCCGCAAGCTATCGACAGGCCATCAGCCTGCGACCCGATTTCGCCGCCGCGCATTGCAATCTCGGACTTGTCCTCTACGAACAAGGATTGTTTGCCGCTGCCGTCGCGAGCTGCGAGCGCGCCGTTGGCCTCGACCCGCGCAGCATCGAAGCGCATGCCAATCTGGGCAACGCCCTGCGCCGGCTCGGACGGCTCGATGCGGCCGAAGCGTCGCATCGCCAGGCTGCGCGGCTTGATCCTGCTTCCGCCGGCCTCCAGGTCAACCTCGCCAACGTGCTTTTCGATGGCAGGCGCTTCCAGGAGGCC
>CAXTXZ010000114.1:7169-9055 GCA_964248015.1 uncultured Rhodopila sp.
CTACCGGCGGGCGATCGAACTCGATCCTGCCCTGGTGAGCGCTCGCCACGGTCTCGCGAGCAGCATGCGCTCCGCCGGCGACATAGCCTCCGCCATCCTGTGCTGCCAAGGCGCGCTGACGCTGAACCCGAACGAGGCGTCACTTTGGAACGATCTCGGCCGCTGCTTCCTAGCCGTCGGAAATTTCGATAAAGCAATAGAATCGTTTCGCCGAGCGCTCGGCATCGATCCTGACTTGGCCGACGCCTATCGCAATCTCGCCCTCTGCCGGAAGCTGCCGGCGGACGGTCCAGGAATGGCCCGGAGTGTCGCTCTGGCCGCACGCGCCGCCCTGCCGGCCGAGGATCGTGCGGCGGCTTATTTCGCCGTCGGCAAGGCGCTCGATGATGCCGGCCGCCACGACGAGGCGTTCGTCGCCTATGACTTGGCAAACCTGCTTTACCGCGCGGCGCGTGCGGCGGCGGGGGATCGTTTCGATGCCGCTGCTCTTGCCTGCCAGGTCAACCGGTCAATCGCGGTCTTCACGCCAGGGTTCTTTGCCACGGTCGGCAACTGGGGCAACCCATCCAACGTGCCGGTCTTCGTCGTCGGCCTCCCCCGGTCAGGCACCAGCCTCGTCGAGCAAATCCTCGCCAGCCATTCGCGCATCCTTGGCGCGGGCGAGCTTAGGGACATTGGCGAGGTTGCCGCCCAGCTTGGTCCGGTCGATGCCCCTTGGACGCAGGCCATGGTTCGCCAAGCCGCTGACGCGCACCTTGGAAGATTGAACCGCCTTGGCAACGGCGCCGCTCGCGTTATCGACAAGCTGCCCGACAACATCTTCATGCTCGGCGTCATCGCCACGCTCTACCCGTCGGCACGGGTCATCTTCTGCCGACGCGACCCCCGCGATGTTGGCCTGTCGTGTTACTTCCAGAAATTCTCCGCCGGATCGCTCACGTTTTCATACGATCTTGCTGATTGCGGGCGGCGCATCCGCGAGACCGAACGCCTTGCCGCGCATTGGCGTCGCGTGCTGCCTCTGCGTTGCATGGATATTCATTACGAGGCGCTGGTCGCCGACCTTGAGGGCGAAACGCGGCGGCTTGTTGAATTTCTTGGGCTTGGCTGGGAACCAGGATGCCTCGATTTCCATCGCACGGCACGTGTTGTGCAAACCGCCAGCAGTTGGCAGGTGCGCCAGCCCCTTTATCATCGGTCAGTCGGACGGTGGCGGAACTACAAGCGACATTTGAGGCCGCTGCTTGCGGAATTAAAGCGCGGATGATCAAGACCCGTGCTGCGCCTCCATGGTGGATCGCCGGAGGGCCGAAAGGGCCGGAGGCATGAATTCGCTTAGGGACAATGAACAACAGTGCGCCGCAATCGAAGTAGGCTGCGATGCACAGTAAAGGCGGACATTCATGGCCCGCACTTAATCATGGCGTAATCCAGGTTTCCGTTGTTCACGTTCTCCGCTCAGTTGGCGGCACGCAAAAGCGTCATGACATGGTTCGTGCGCCGCGACATCGACTGGCGTGGCCTGGGCGTCTTCCTGCTCGGCGGAATGCTCGGCCTCCCGTTGGGACTTTGGATGCTGCTTCACGCCGATCATGGCCTCTGCATGCGCGCGCTCGGCGCGTTCCTGGTGGCCCATGGCGGCTACATGCTGATCCGCGGGCCTGTGATCCTGCGCGTGCGGCATCCCTGCCTCGATCTCGTCGCGGGGTTGCTGAGCGGCATCACTGGCGCGGCCGCGGCGTTCCCAAGCGGGCCTATCGCTCTCTGGTGCAGCTTCAAGGGCTGGGACAAGGCGCGGCAGCGCGCGATGTTCCAACCCTTCATCCTCATCACGCAGGTCGCGTCCCTGTTCGGGATCTTCCTTTCCACCCATGCAGGCGTCACGC
>CAXTXZ010000115.1:0-9017 GCA_964248015.1 uncultured Rhodopila sp.
CTGCTGTTCTTCGGGATTGGCGACCTGATCTACAAGCGTGGCGGGGCCGCCGGGGCGCAGCCGCACCAACTGCTGATGGTGCAGTCCTGGGTGTTCACGCCTACGGTCGCCTTGTATGGGTTTTCCACCGGCACCCTCACGTTTGTCGCTGGGACGGCGTGGGGGGCTCTTGCCGGGCTTTTCGTGATGATCGGTTTCTACAACTTCGCGCACAGCCTGAAGTCCGGCTCGATCAGCGTCAACGCGCCGATCTTCCGGCTGAGTTTCGTCATCACCGCGACGCTTGCCATCCTGCTCCTGGGCGAGCCGCTGAGTCCTTTCAAAGCCGTGGGCATCGCCCTCGCGCTCGCGGCGGTTTGGCTGCTGCTGGGCGCTCCTCCCGAGGAAGCTGCCGTCCGGCGGCACGAGAGCCGGTCTTCCCTTCCGCGCGTGCTGCTCGCAGCCCTCTCGGTAGGCATAGGCAACGTCGTCTACAAGTTCGGCTTGCGGACAGGCGCCACCCCAGCCTCCCTCATCGTGGCGCAAGCCTTGGTGGTGGTCACGCTTTCAACCGCGTTGGCTGCTGCGAAGGACCGGCGCATCCGCCCCTCGGGCGCCGTGCTGCGTTATGCCCCAGCGGCTGCGATCGTGCTCGCTGCCGCCTTTGTTTTCCTGGTTGAAAGCCTTGCGCGCGGCGATGCGAGCGTCGTCGTGCCTGTTGCCCAGATGGGCTTCGGCGCCACGGCCCTGCTCGGCTTTCTGTTCATGCGAGAGCAGTTCACGGCGCGCAAGGGCGCAGGCCTGGTTGCGGCGCTTGCCGCCCTGGCAAGCTTCGCCTACGGCCAGCCATCGTCGTGATCTTTGTTCGTTTCTTGTGCCTGCTTGATCGAAGCCAACGGCTTCAGGTGATCAATCCGCCGCCAAATCGTGGCGGTCGTTCAGCCAGCCTGGACAACGGCGCCATGCGCGCGAACCTGCCTGCCTCTTGCCTTCACGGCGGCATGTGGCAGTTTGTATCGGAAGGTCCAATCCGCCCAGCGGCAACGGAGCATCACAATGCAAACTGGCGTCGTCGGGCCTGGCTGTGTTGGCGTCAATCTCTCCAGGCGCCGCGCGGGAGAAGGCCCCTCATCCATGGGCTGCGGCGGCAATCCTGCTGGTGCGCCGTCAGCTTCCTTCACCCGCTCCCGCCGGCGGCACGGCTTTGCCAAGAAGATCCTGTCCGCCCTGCGCTTCGGCTTCGACGGCCATGCGAGAGCGGCCAAGAAATGACGATCGCGGTTGTCATGGGCGTGTCCGGCAGCGGCAAGACCACCGTCGCGGCCGGTGTCGCGCGTGAAAAAGGCTGGGTCCTGCTGGAGGGCGACGCGTTCCATCCGCTCGCCAACATCGCCAAGATGCAAGCCGGCACGCCGCTGACCGATGCCGACCGTTGGCCTTGGCTGCACGCCATCGCCGCCCGCCAGGACGAACTGCGCGCCGCCGGGCAATCCGCCGTCGTGGCCTGCTCGGCGCTGAAGCGCGCCTACCGCGACATCCTGATCGGCCAGCGGCCGGACGCCGTGCTGGTTTACCTGCGTGGCTCCAAGGCGCTGATCACAAGCCGCCTGAAGGCGCGCAAGGGGCATTTCATGCCGCCCGGCCTGCTCGACAGCCAGTTCGCCACGCTGGAAGAACCCGGTCCCGACGAACATCCGATCATCGCCGACATTGGCGACGAACCCGAGGCGACGATTGCCGTTGTGGTCCATCGACTGACGCAGGAAACGCCATGACCATCCCCTCCAACGTCTCCGCGGTGTATCCCAGCCTGCGTGACCGGGTCGTGCTAGTCACCGGGGGCGCCAGCGGCATCGGCGCGGAGCATGTCGCCCAGTTCGCGCGCCAGGGGGCCAAGGTCGCGTTCCTAGACATCGCCGACGCCGAGGCGTCCAGGCTGATCGAGTCGCTGCGCCACGAGGGCCTGCCGCCGCCCTTTTACCAGACCTGCGACCTGACCGACATCGCCGCGCTGCAAGCCGCGATCGCCGAGATCAGCCGCCGCCTCGGCCCCATTACCGTGCTGGTGAACAACGCCGCCAACGACCAGCGCCACCGTTACGAGGACGTCACTGTCGCGTTCTGGGACGAGCGGATGGCGACCAACCTGCGTCACCAGTTCTTCGCCATCCAGGCCGTGGCTCCGCTGATGCGTGCGGCGGGCGGCGGCTCGATCATCAATTTCGGCTCGATCTCCTGGCACGCGAGCCAGGGCGGGATGCCCGCCTACACCACCGCGAAAGCCGCCGTGGAGGGGCTGACGAAAGGCATGGCCCGCGATCTCGGTCCCTTCGGCATTCGCGTCAATTGCGTTATCCCCGGCTGGATCATGACGCAGCGGCAGATCGACCTGTGGCTGACCCCGGAAGCCGAGGAAGACCTGCTGCGCGCGCAGTGCCTGAAGGCCAAGCTGGTGCCGGCGGACGTGTCGCGCATGGTCCTGTGGCTGGCCTCTGATGACAGCCGGATGTGCACGAGCCAGTTGTGGGTGGTTGACGGCGGCCGGCTGTGAATCGTCGTTGGCGTGCGGAGCGATGGTGACAGAACGTTGACGCGGAGCGGCCGGTCCGGGCATTGTGCGGCCGGTGCGCGCCTGTAGCTCAATTGGTTAGAGCTGGCGGCTCATAACCGCTCGGTTGCAGGTTCGAGTCCTGCCGGGCGCACCACCGAGCAACAGTGTCGCCGCGACCGACGACACCGTCCCGCAAGCATGCTATATCCCTGTGATGGTCGCTCTCCGCAAACATGCGCCCGCTCGCATGACCCTTACTGAATTCCTGTCTTGGGACGCCGCCGATCCGTCCGGCCTGCCCTGCCAGTTGATCGACGGCGAACCCGTCGCGATGGCGCCGGGATCGGAAACCCACGCCGCCCTGCGAGGCGAGATTGGACGGCTTATCGGCAACCACCTGATTGACAGAGGCAGCCCGTGCCGCCTGCTCAGCCAGCCGGGGGTTGTCCCGCGCGTCCGTGCCAACCGCAATTTCCGCATTCCCGACCTCGGCGTCACCTGCGCCCCGCCGACGCTGGGGCAGACGGTTCCCGACCCGGTCCTGCTGATCGAAATCCTCTCCCCCAGCAACGAGGCGCAGACCCGCGCCAACATCTGGGCCTACACGACAATCCCCAGCGTGCAGGAAATCCTCGCGGTGCACAGCACCCGCATGGAAGCCGAGGTGCTTCGCCGCAATCCCGATGGCAATTGGCCCGAGGAACCGGAAACCCTGAACGGCGCTGACACGCTAACGCTGCGAACCATTGGCTACGCCACACGGCTGGCGACCTTCTACCGGACCACCGCCCTGACCTCCTGACGCCGCTGCCGCCAGGCGCGGTGCCAAACCGACCAGAACCCACTCAAAAAGAGAAGCGACGGATCATGGCCAGCTACCAATATGTCTATGTGATGAAGGATGTGACGAAGGCCTTTCCGGGCGGACGGGAAGTCTTCAAGGGCATCACCCTGTCTTTCCTTCCCGGCGTCAAGATCGGCGTGCTGGGCGTCAACGGCGCCGGCAAGTCCACGCTGATGAAGATCATGGCTGGGATCGAAACGGAGTACGGCGGCGAAGCTTGGGCTGCCCCTGGCGCCACTGTCGGCTATCTGGCCCAGGAACCGCCGCTCGACCCCAGCAAGACCGTGGGCGAGAACGTCGAGGAAGCTTTCGCCGACCTGAAGGCCGCGCTCAACCGCTTCAACGAGATATCGGCGCGGTTCGCCGAACCCATGAGCGACGACGAGATGAACCAACTGCTGGTGGAACAGGGCGACTTGCAGGAAAAGATCGACTCGCAGGATGGCTGGGAACTCGACCGCAAGGTTGACATCGCGCTGGACGCCTTGCGCTGCCCGCCCGCCGACGCGCCCGTCACGAAGCTGTCGGGCGGGGAACGCCGCCGCGTCGCGCTCTGCAAGCTGCTGCTGGAAAAGCCCGACCTGCTGCTGCTGGACGAGCCCACCAACCACCTGGACGCCGAAAGCGTCGCCTGGCTGGAGCACACGCTGCACGACTACGCCGGCACCGTCATGGTCGTCACGCACGACCGTTACTTCCTCGACAACGTCACCAGTTGGATGCTCGAACTGGAGCGCGGCCGGGGTTATCCTTTCGAGGGCAACTACTCGTCCTGGTTGCAGCAGAAGCGCAAGCGCCTGCAGCAGGAGGAGAAGGAGGAAAGCGCCCGCCAGCGCGCCCTCGCCGCCGAGTCCGAATGGATCGCCGCCTCCCCTCGCGCTCGGCAGACAAAAAGCCGGGCGCGCATCGCGAAGTATGAGGAGATGCTGCAAAAGTCGCAGGAGCTGGCGACCGGGGTGGCGGAAATCGTCATCCCGCCCGGCCCTCGGCTTGGCAACATCGTCATCGAGGCCGAGAGCCTGCGCAAGGGCTACGGCAACAACGTGCTGATCGACGGCCTGGACTTCAAGCTGCCGCCCGGTGGCATCGTTGGCGTGATTGGCCCGAACGGCGCCGGCAAGACAACTCTGTTCCGCATGATCACCGGCCAGGAGCAGCCTGACGGCGGCACCCTGCGCATCGGCGACACGGTCAAGCTTGGCTACGTTGACCAGTCGCGCGACAGCCTCGATCCGGACAAGACGGTCTGGCAGGAGGTGAGCGGCGGCGAGGAAGTGATCTACCTCGGCAAGCGCGCGGTGCAGTCGCGCGCCTATGTGGCCGCGTTCAACTTCAAAGGCTCCGACCAGCAGAAGAAGGTCGGCATCCTGTCAGGCGGCGAGCGCAACCGCGTGCATCTCGCGAAGATGCTGAAGGTCGAGCACAACGTCCTGCTGCTCGACGAACCGACCAATGATCTTGACGTTGACACGCTGCGCGCGCTGGAGGAGGCGTTGTCGGAATTTGCCGGCTGCGCGGTCATCATCAGCCATGACCGCTGGTTCCTCGACCGTCTGGCGACCCACATCCTGGCGTTCGAGGGCGACAGCCACGTTGAATGGTTTGAAGGCAACTTCCAGGCATACGAAGAAGACAAGCGCCGCCGCCTAGGGGCTGATGCGACCGAACCCCATCGGATCAAATACCGGCCGCTGGCGCGCTAGCGGGTAAAACCTGACGGAAGGAACCGCCGGATCTATTGATTAGCCAGCGATTTGATGAGCCAGTTCACCTGACGCTTGGAGACTGCCAAGGAGGTGGTCAAACAGCTAACAGCCGGTTGGCTATGCAGCCTAATTTGCAAGTGAGCCACGGCATTTTCTGCTAGTCATCGTTTGCTGGTGCGTCATCTGTTTACCGCCTCCTTAGTAAGCATCAGGATCGGGCCGCCAGCCTGCCTTCGCGGACGCGAGCCGCCGCCAAAGGCCAAGCCAGGGCGACGACGGTCCAGAACAACCAATGCCAGGCATAGCGGATCTGCCTGTACCCGCCTGATGCCCTGGAGCGGCGGTTCCTGGCTGCAAGGTCGTTCCTGTAGAAACAAAGCAAGGTTTTGGCAGGCATGGGCCACAGCTAAGACGTTGCACTTTCAGTATCCAACTGAAAGCTTTCGCCTGCCTATTTTTACCATCCTGTGGCAAGTAGATGAAGTTATGAAGCCTTGTTCTAGTGTCATCTCCATGTCGTTTACTTTTATTCCTGAGTGGTCGCGAATTGCCCCTGCGCGTCGGCTGGGTCCAGTCACCCGCCAAAGGCCGCAACGGCACAAGGATCAAGCAGAATGCCAGAAATCGATAGCAGCACAGTCTTCGCGAGCGGGCCGTCCGGCGCGACTCAACCCGACTCGATCACCATTGGGAACGGCGCGCTTTGGGCGGAATACGGCAACGGAGCCGACTCGACCGGCGCAAGTGGGTCAAGCTTTATCGTCCAATACGGTATGACCGGGCAGATCGAGCAGACCTACACGATTGCCGGCTCCGCCGACGGCCTGAGGATTAACCCGTCAACCGGAACAGTGTTCGTCCTGCAGAACCAGGACGGCAACTCCACGCTCAGCCTGATCGACCCGTCGACCGGCACGGTGAGCGGCCCCTTGCCCTACAAGGCCACGAGCGCCATGCGCGGCTATGATGACGTCGCCTTCCTCAAGGGCAGCGTTTATGAAAGCTACACCAACCCGAACGGCAGCGGTGATGCGGTCGTTCAAGAACTGACCAACGGCAACACGCCGATCGGCACGCTGGTCACCCGCGATATCCTGGCCGACGGCGCCACGGGAACCAACATCGCCACAGGCAAAACGGATCAGCCGATTCCGCTGAACGACCCGGACTCGCTGACATCCACCCCGAATGGCGGCCTGGCGCTGAGCAGCGGGTCAGACAACACCCTCACGTTGATCAGCGATCCAGGCACTGCGGCGCAATCCCAGCGTTTCGTCACGTTGACGAATTTGCCGGCTGGTTCGTCGCTGGATGACGTGGTTGTCCCCACCTCCAGCAGCGGAACATTTTACGTCGCCAACTCAGGCACTGACCAGATCCAGGCTTACAAGGTGTCTGGCCTGAACACCAGCGACGCCTACGCGTCTGTTGGCACGGAGATCGTTCAGGTCGACCTGCAAACCGGCACGCAAACGCCGCTGATCACCGGCTTGACCGGCTCGCATGGCATGAGCTTCGTGGCGGCTCCCACCGACGCCCCCACGGTTCAAGGCACGAGCATCTTCGCAGTCGGTTCCGAGGTCGGCAGCGCCACGCAACCCGACTCCGTCACCGAAGGCGATGGTTCCCTTTGGATCGAGTATGGCAACGGGGCGGACAGCACGGGCAAGCTGGCGACCGAAGGCAGCAGCACGATTGTCCGCTACGACATGCAGGGCCGGGCGCAGGCCACACTCACCCTGCCGGGCTCGATCGACGGGCTGAAATATGATCCAGCCAGCAATCAGGTGTTCGCCCTGAAGAACCAGGATGCCAATTCCTACCTCTACACCATAGACCCGTCGACCAACACGGCCAGCGGGCCATTGCCCTATGACTCTGGCTACGTCTATGGCGCGGCTTCAGCGCATGGCTTCGACGACGTCGCGTTCGCTGGCGGCAACGTGTTCATTGATCCGACCAATCCCGCAAACATCGGCGACGCGGTGATTGACCTGCTGGACAACGGCGACAATCCAACAGGGACGCTGCGCACGACGCCGATCCTGCGGCTTGGCGATACCGGCACCGACCTAACGACCGGCCAGGCCAACCAGCCGCTTCCGGTGGCCGATCCCGACTCGCTCAAGGCCCTGTCGGACGGCTCGTTGATCCTGACCAGCGACCACGATGCGTCGCTGACGATCGTCTCGCATCCCGGCACACCGCGGCAGTCGGCCAGTTTCGTGTCGCTGCCGGCGGGAAGTTCGGGGCTGGATGACGCAATCGTCCCAACCACGACATCCGGCGCCTTTATCATTTCCAACGCTGGCGCCAACGACGTGCTCAAGGTCAACGTGACCGGCCTGCACACCAACGATATCTATGTCTCGGTCGGCAGCGACAACGCGGTCGACCAACTCAACCCGCTGACAGGCGCCCTGACGCCGGTGATCACCGGCCTGAACTCGCCCCATGGGATGACCTTCATTCCGTCAGGTGACCCGACGCCTGACGCTACGAACCTGTTTGGCTCTGCCTTGATGACGTCCGCCGATTTCACGGCGCCCGGCCAGACGGCTACAACATCCGGCTCGGGCGGCGGGTCAGCGTGGGATCAGTCTCTGCCTGCTTCGATAATGATGGCGACGACCCAGGCAACACCTTCCACAACACTGCCCCTGACACCGCAGATCTGACGCTTGAAGGTTGACGCCTGAGATTGACCAACCTCAGGCGTCAAGTGCCGTTTCAGACGAAAATGCACAGGCCGGGATAGTCTTAACTTAAGGCTAAACCCGTGCTCGCGGCGACGATCGGTGGCCCCGGCATCCGGCCCATCAATGATCCGCGCCAGGGCGCTTGACATCCTTATACTCAGTGTTAGCATAAGCGCTCTAATGCTCAACAAGAGCATTATCTAGGAGGGTCCTTATGTCCGCCATCGCTCTGCTGGAACGCACAGCTCCGCTTTATGAACGGGTCAAAACGCTGATCCCGCCCATGGAATGGCCGGTCTTCGCCGAGGATGTCGACGCCATCCTGCGGCTGAAGCGGGAGCGGGACGCCGTCATCCTGGCGCACAACTACATGACGCCAGAGATCTTCCACTGCGTTGCCGACATCGTGGGCGATAGCCTGGCGTTGGCGCGGGAGGCAATGACCGTCGATGCCAAGGTTATCGTCCTGGCCGGCGTGCACTTCATGGCGGAGACGGCAAAGCTGCTGAACCCCGCGAAGACGGTGCTGATCCCGGACAGCCGAGCGGGCTGTTCCCTGGCGGAGTCGATCACGGCGGCGGATGTCAGGTTGATGCGTCAACGTCATCCCGGCGTGCCGGTGGTGACTTACGTCAACTCATCCGCGGCGGTGAAGGCCGAGTCCGATATCTGCTGCACGTCCGGCAACGCCAGGAAGATCGTGGAATCCCTTGGCGTGGATACCGTCATCATGCTGCCGGACGAGTATCTGGCACGCAACATCGCTGCACAGACCAAGGTCCGGATCATCGCCTGGGCTGGCCATTGCGAGGTGCACGAACGCTTCACCGCCGCCGAGGTCCGCGCCCTGCGCAGCGATTATCCCGGCATCACCATCCTGGCGCATCCGGAATGCCCGCCCGAGGTGACCGCCGAGGCCGACTACACCGGCTCGACCGCCGACATGTCCGGCTATGTGGGGCGTGAGAAGCCGGCGCGCGTCGTGTTGCTGACGGAATGCTCCATGGCGGACAATATCTCGGTCAACCACCCGGGCATCGAATTCGTCCGGCCCTGCAACCTATGCCCGCACATGAAACGCATTACCCTGCCGAACATACGCCGCGCGCTGGAAACCATGCAGGAGCCGGTGACGATCGATCCCGCCCTGGTGGATCGCGCGCGCCGCTCGGTCGAACGCATGCTGGAGGTGCGCTGATGAACCCCCTGCCCATGGTGATGATCGAACCGGTGGTCCG
>CAXTXZ010000116.1:0-724 GCA_964248015.1 uncultured Rhodopila sp.
GGAACCCGTGCAGCAGGAACGGCACGGCCAGGAAGTGCGGCGTCGTGTAGATCACGATGCGGCTGCGCCCACTGGCTTGCAGCAGCTCGTCCAGGTGCCCGAACGGCTCGCCCCGCATTGATACAAGGATGTGCGGCAGCGCAGTGTAGTCATCAAGCGACAGCGGCGGCTCCACGCCGCAAGCCCGGCTGTCAAATAGGCACACAAAGCTTTCATGATAGAGTGTGTCTGCTTCCAGTCCGCTGTCGACCTCCGGAAAGTAGCCGACCGCCAAATCTATCGCGCTTGTGGATAGCAGCTCGGCTCCAAACCTCATCTCGACCGAGCGTGCGACCACGCGGATGCCTGGCGCGTCTCGCCGAACGATCTGCAGCACCTCCTGCATGATTGCCGCCTCTGCCTGGTCCGAGAGGCCAATGCGGAACGTGCGCTTGTCCGTGCCGGGATCGAAGGTCCGGGCGCCGAATACTTCCTCGCGCAGTCCGGCCAGGATGCGCGACACCGGCTCCGCCAAGTCGAGCGCCCGCCCGGTCGGTTGCAGCCCAGCCGACGTGCGGATCAGCAGCGGATCGCCAAACATGACTCGCAACCGTGACAAAGCGTTGCTCATCGCGGGCTGGCCGATGCCCATCCGACGCGCCGCGGCGGTGACGTTGCGCTCTGAGATCAAAATGTCAAAGGCCACCAGCAGGTTGAGATCGAACCGCCTTAGGCTGTCTAAAGA
>CAXTXZ010000116.1:734-2817 GCA_964248015.1 uncultured Rhodopila sp.
GGTGGACCACAAAGCCACTGGCGAGGGCTGGTTGGCAAGCTTGCGTATTTGCAAGGATCACGCAGTGGACCGAAAGCGCTTTCGATCTTTCTGCGCAGGGCCTCGCATGCAAGTTCACCAGTCACCTGTGGCGTCGCGGTCTGGTTGGGACTGCGACGCGCCATGGTCCATTGCTTTCCAAGCATGTTCACGCCTCCGGACCTTTCGGCCCGCCGGCGATCCGCTATGGCGTGACACGAGTTCGCGGCCTGGGCACGCGGGCCTTACGCCTTGCCCGCTCTTCCGGTTTCAAGCCAAATGCGGCCAAGTCGCTGTCGTGGCGCATCAAGGTCGGCTGGTCGGAAGGGATCAGGACATGGCACAAAAGCCAGTACCCGACGCGCGACAGGCAGATATCTTCGGCGTCCCGGCCCCGCAACCCGCACCGACACCCGCCAAGCCCCAGCCTCGTCCCGCGCGGCGGGATAAGCCCGGCGAGAAGACCGAAACCCCTTCGCCTCAGGCTGTCGCCAGCCGACCTGAACCGGACGGCCTCGACACGTTGGCCGCGCGTCTCACTCCGGCCGAGTTGAACGAACTCGTCACCGCCCTTCCCGATCAGGCTCTGGCTCACCTCGTTATCGCCACAATCCGTCAGCTCCGCCGTCGCCTCACGCGCATGAACGGGAAGGCTGGCAAGGGTGGGGCCTCTTCCCCCTTGGAACGCGCTGCCCGTCAGCTCGTTGCCGAACTTGGAGAAAGCGGCGAGGAGGATTTCTCGGAACAATAAGGGTTGATCCGGACGGGTTCCGATGCCACCGCGACGGATTGTGGCATCCGTCAGCTTCATGCCAGGATCGCAGGGGGCCAGGATCGCAGGCGGCCAGCAGCGAGATCATCAAGCATGCCAGCGCGACACCCTCACCAGATCCATGGGTGATTTCGCTCCGTCCCCTCAACCGGCCGCTGTCGAAAACGTTTACGCGTGAACCCAGGGGCGGAGCCGGCATTGCAGGCGCGCTCGCTTTTACTGGTCGGTAAACTTTGAAAGGAGGCGTCGCATGACTCAGCAGATCCCGCTTGATGGTTCGCATATCGTTGCAAATGACCAGGCGGACGGCACGTTGGGAGCGGTTGCAGACCTCGCCTACCAGAGGCTTGTCTTTGTTAACGTGGTCTTTGTGGGCGTGCCAGGCCAGCCGGACTGGGTGCTGGTCGATGCCGGCATCCCCGGCATGACGGAGCGCATCGCGACAGCCGCCGGAGAACGCTTCGGCAAGGACGTGCCGCCGCGCGCCATCGTGATGACACATGGGCATTTCGACCATGTCGGCACGCTTGGGACGCTGGCGGAACGCTGGAACGTTCCGGTCTACGCTCACCCGCTGGAGCGGCCCTACCTGGACGGATCGGCGGCTTACCCGAAGGCCGACCCGACAGTCGGCGGCGGCGCCATGGCCCTGCTGTCGCCGCTCTATCCGCGCAGTCCGGTGAATGTCAGCGCTCGGCTGCGCGACCTTCCAGCCGATGGCAGCGTGCCCGGGATGCCGGGCTGGCGCTGGATTCACACGCCAGGCCACTCGGTTGGCCATGTCTCGTTCTGGCGCGAGCAAGACCGTTCGCTGATCGTTGGCGATGCCTTCATCACGGTGGCGGGCGAGAGCGCTTATGCTTCGGTGACGCAGGCGCCCGAAATCCACGGGCCACCGAAATACTTCACGCATGACTGGCAGGCGGCGTCGCGGTCGGTTGCGGCTCTGGCGGCGCTGGAGCCGGAGCTTGCCATCACCGGCCATGGCCGCGCCATGCATGGCCAGGCCATGCGGGACGCCCTGCGCGCACTGGCGCGGAATTTCGAGCAGGTCGCCGTGCCGGCGGAGGGGCGCTATGTGGCAAGCCCGCAGCGAGCCGAGGACGGAAGCGCCTACAAGCCAAAGTAGCCAAGCTGTGATCTTTCACAGGCCAAAGAGAGTTTGCACGCGGTGCCGCGGCAGAGCGGTGCCCCTTCACCAGCCCGTTGCTGCACGAGGAACGGCGAGGCAATTTTCTGAGCCGGCTGCCGGTTCGGCCTGTTTTCCTCGGCGGCGAAATTCGACAGCCAGGC
>CAXTXZ010000116.1:2917-8962 GCA_964248015.1 uncultured Rhodopila sp.
GGAGACGACAATGGCCCACCCGTATGAGACATCCACAACCAAGCGCATCCGTCGACACACGCGGCCTCTCCTGATCGGGACCACCCTGTTGCTGCTGGCGGGATTTGCGCTGCGTGCGTTGCCCTCCGCGGCGGAAGCATCGCGCTCGATTCCGACGCCCATGCTGGACGAGTCCCCTAAGACCGCGACATCCGAGGTCGCAGTTCTCGCCGGTGGTTGCTTTTGGGGCGTGCAGGGTGTGTTCCAGCATGTCGGCGGGGTGATCAGCGCCGTCTCCGGCTATGCCGGCGGCGCACAGGCGACCGCGCATTACGAGATGGTGAGCACCAGTGCCACCGGCCACGCCGAAGCGGTCAGGATCACGTTCGACCCAAGGAAGATCAGCTATGGCCGCATATTGCAGATCTACTTCTCGGTCGCGCATGACCCGACCGAACTCAATGCGCAGGGTCCCGATACCGGCGCCCAGTATCGCTCCGCGATCTTTCCCGGCAGCGCCGAGCAGGCCCGTGTCGCGGACGCCTATATCAACCAGCTCAATCAGGCCCATGTGTTCCATGCCCCGATCGTCACCCGCATCGAGCCGGACCGGACATTCTACCCGGCGGAGGCCTATCATCAGGACTTCCTGACCCGGCACCCGACCTACCCGTACATCGTCATCAACGACCTGCCGAAGATAGAGGAACTGAAGCGCCTTTTGCCGACTCTCTATCGCTCCCAGCCCACGCTCGTTGCGATGGCAGGCACATCTGACTGAAGGGCGAATAATGGCAGGCAATCCGGCCGCTGCCTGGTTGCGAGGCCTGCTTGGCGGCTTCGGCGGCCAGGCGTGCCTTGGTTGCATCGCACGGTCCGGCGCGTCCTTGGGGTTGGCAAGGGCGCGTTCTTCCTGGGTTGCCTTCCATGGCGGGCGGCGTGGCTTTGTTTTGACCGGCGATTCACGCCTTGGCAGTTTCCGGTCAGGACCATCGCGGCCTGGCCCATCCGCCGCCGGGGATGGCCAGCCAGGACCGGCTGGCGCCGCTTCCGTTCCACGGCGGGCCGAACTGGTCTGGCGCCATGGCCCGGCTCACGCCTTGCGCTGCCCGGCCGGCGCCAGGCGGGCCGATGGACGCGACACGCTGGCGAGTTGCCGCGCCCGGCGTTGCTGAAGCTGCTGGTCCACCAGCACGCCCAGCAGGATCACGGTGCCCATCACGGCGAAATTCAGCGAACTCGGGATGCCCAGGATGTTGACCAGGTTCTGCAACACCTGAAGCAGGACGGTGCCCAGCACGATGCCGATGATCGACCCCTCGCCGCCACGCAGCGAGCAGCCCCCGAGCACGGCCGCCGCGATGCCGTAAAGCTCATAGAAGTTGCCGAAGGAGGAGGGCGACACCGAATTGGTGTAGAACACCAGGAACACCGT
Source organism: uncultured Rhodopila sp. (assembly GCA_964248015.1). Classification (GTDB taxonomy): domain Bacteria; phylum Pseudomonadota; class Alphaproteobacteria; order Acetobacterales; family Acetobacteraceae; genus Rhodopila. Next base: position 4,332 of record CAXTXZ010000116.1, read on the forward strand.
GGTGACCCCGGCCAGCATGCCGCACAGGATGTAGGCACCGGCGATGACAGTGCCCGTGCGTATCCCGGAGAACCGGGCCGCCTCCTCGTTCTTGCCGACGGCGTACAGGTAGCGGCCGAACACCGAGCGGTGCAGCACGACGCCCATCGCCAGGGCGACGATGACCAGGAAGACAAAGCTGGACGGCAGGCCGAGGAAATGCCCGGTGGCCAGCCCCTGCAAGGTGTCGTAGCTGCCGCCGTAGCCGAAGCCCATCGAGGCGTCGTTGGTGTAGTAGCGCGCGGCGCCGCGATAGATCAGCAGCCCGCACAACGTCACCACGAAGGGCTGGATTCGCATGCGGGTGACCAGGAAGCCCTGCAAGGCCCCCAGCGCGACCCCGGCCAGCAACACGAAAAGCGTGGCCAGCGGCCACGGCCACTCGTAGTTGGACAGCAGGTCGATCAGCACGACGCCCAGCAGCGCGAACATCGATCCCACCGACAGGTCGATGCCGCCGGTGATGATGACCAGCCCGACGCCGATGCTGAACACGCCGAACAGCCCCGTGAGGTTGGCAAGGTTCAGAAGGTTCTGCGGGGACAGGAACAGCGGCTCCCTGGCGGCCGTCACCGCGCCGATCACCAGGATCAGGATCAGCAGGCCAAGCTCTTTCTTGCCCATGCCTCACACCTTTTCGGCAACGGCCCCGCGCGCCGCCGGGACGTCGCCGATCGCCAGGCGCAGGATGTTGTATTCGCTGAAATCCGGCCGATCCAGCACGCCGCTGATCCTGCCCTCGTGCATCACCGCGATCCGGTCCGACACGCCGATCACCTCCTCCATGTCGCTGGAAACCATCACGATGGCCACGCCCCGGTCCGCCAGGTTGCGCATCAACTGGTAGATCTCGCCCTTGGCGCCGACGTCGATGCCGCGTGTCGGCTCGTCGAGGATCACCACCGACGGGTCCATCGACAGCCATTTGCCCAGCACCACCTTTTGCTGGTTGCCGCCCGACAGCGTCGCCGCCGGAACCCGGTCGTCCGGCGCGCGGATCGAAAGGCTGGCCCGCTGCGCCCTGGCGGTGCGAGCCTCCGCCGCCGGGTTGACCAGCATCATCGTCGCGTGCGCCGCCATGCTGGCCAGCGAGATGTTCTGCGCCACCGGCATGTCCAGGATCAGCCCCGAACGCTTGCGGTCCTCCGGCACCAGGTAGATCCCGTGGCCGATGGCGTCGCTCGGCGAGGCGATGCGCAGCCTCCTGCCGTCAAGGCTGACCGAACCGCCCAGCGCGGCATCGACGCCGAACACCGCCCGGGCCATCGACGTGCGCCCCGCGCCCACCAGCCCCGCCACGCCCAGGATCTCGCCGCGCCGGACCGACAGGTCGATGCGGCGGTCCGGGAACGCCGCGGTGACCAGGCCGGCGATGTCGCAGCCGCCGCCCGGCGGCGGCCCCTTCGGCGGGATGTACAGCGACTTCAGGTCGCGGCCGATCATCAGGCGGATCATGGCGGCGTGCGAGATCTCGGCGCGCCGCAGCGTCCCCGCCACCCGGCCGTCGCGCAGGCAAACCACGCGGTCGGCGCAGGCGATGATCTCGCCTAGCCGGTGCGAGATGTAGATGATCGAAACCCCGTGCCGCTTCAGGTCGGCGATGACTTGCAGCAGGCGCTCCGTCTCGGTCAGCGTCAGGCTGGATGTCGGCTCGTCCATGATGATCACGCGGGCGTTGACCGACAGCGCCTTGGCGATCTCCACGAGCTGGCGCTGCGCGATGGACAGGTCGGCCACCAGCGCCTCGGGGGCGAAATCGGCGCCGAGCCGCCGCAGCAGCGGGATGGTTTCGGCGCGCATGCGCCGGTTGTCCACAAGGCGCAACGGTTTCAAGCGGTAGGTTTCGCGGCCGATGAACACGTTGGCGGCCACGTCGAGGTTCTCGAACAGGTTGAGTTCCTGGTGCACGAAGGCGATGCCGGCCTGCGTCGCCGAGGCGATGGTCATGGCCGCGTGGGCAACGCCATCGATGCGGATCTCGCCCGCGCTGGGCGCCGTCACGCCGCCGAGGATCTTCATCAGCGTGCTTTTGCCCGCGCCGTTCTCGCCGATCAGCCCCAGCGCCTCGCCGGCGTCCAGGTGCAGCGACACGTCGTTCAGCGCCACCACGCCGGGATAGGTCTTGGTGATCCCGGACAGCCCGAGCCTGTGCTCCGCCACCTGCTTCCCCCGCCGCGTCCGCTTCGCCGCTATTTCGCCAGCAGGCCGCGCATCGTGGCCTGGAACTCGGCGACGCCCGACTTGTCGATCACCCGGGTGGGAATGATGATCTGCTTGCTGGCGGGGATGAACGCGGTGTCGCCGCGCAGGACCTTGTCCATGTCGATCATCGACTGGTAGCCGAACTCGAACGGCTGCTGCACGACGGTGGAGATGATCGTGCCGTCGGCGACGCCGCGCAGCGTCTGCACGTCCTCGTCGAAGCCGATGATCTTGACCTTGCCGGCCTTGCCCGCATCCTTCACCGCATTGTAGATCTGCGGCGTGTTGTAGGCGTACAGCCCGACCAGCAGCGATATGTCGGGATACTTCACCAGCGTGTCGGCGACGTTGGCCTTGGCCTTGACGTTGTCGAAGCCGTCGGTTCGCACGTCGACGATCTCGACCTTGCTGCCGGCGATGGCCTTGCGGATGCCCTCCACCCGTTCCCGCGCGTTGGCGTTGTCCATCGTGCCGACGAACATCATCACCGTGCCCCCGGTCGGCAAGGCGCGCTTGATCTGCTCGCCCGCCATCGTCCCGGCGGCGACGTTGTCGGTGCCGATGTAGAAACGGCGGTTGCTGTTGGGCGCGTCGCTGTCATTGGTGATCAGCACGGTTCGCGCCGCCACCTTGTTGAGCTCCTCGGTGGCGTTGGCCGGGTCCACCGCCGAGATCGAGATGCCGGCCACGTCGCGCGCCAGCAGCGCGTCCATGATGTTGCGCTGTTCCGCCGCCGAGGACTGGCTGGGGATCTCCATCACCATGTTGTATTGCGGCAGTTCCTTGTTGGCCTTCTCCACCCCGCGCCGAGCGATCGTCCAGAAGTCGGCGGCGCCGTTGACGACGAACGCGAGGGTCTTCTTGTCCTGCGCGGCGGCCAGGCGGGGCGCGGACGCCATGCCCGCCAAGGCACCGATCGTCATCGCAACGGCTGCAATCAGGCTTGCCTGTTTCATCGTCATCCCTTGAACGCTTCCGCGCCTGCTCTTTCGGCATGGCGACCCTTCCCAGCATACAGGCTCGCGGCCCCAGCGCCACCCCCGCCGCGGCGCGGCGGGCTGGGGATGTCGGCGCCATCCTCGCTTGACGCTCGGCGCGCCGCGACTGAAGATCGCGGCGCGCGAAGGCCGTCGAAAAAGGCCGAGGCACAAGGGAGAGACATGACCAAACCCATCAAGAGCGCCGATCCGGCCGGCGCCGACCGCCGCGGGTTCGTGCAGGCCGCGGGAACATCCATGCTGGCCGGCCTTCTCGGCGGCCTCGGCGCCAGCCCCGCCATGGCGCAGTCCGTCGCGCGTGAAACCGTGCGGTCGGAGAAGCCGCTCCGGGCCGCGTTCTCCAACGCCGGGCTGCAAGCCACTTGGTGCGCCCAGGGCAAGCAGGCCGCCGAGTGGTGGGGCAAGATGTTCAACGTCGATGTCACCTGGTTCGACGGCGAGCTGAACGCCACCAAGCAGCGCGGCGCGGTCGAGAACATGGCGAGCCAGAAGTGGGACTTCGTGGCGATCCAGGCCTTCGGCATCGGCACGCTGACCGCGCCCGTGAAGAAGATGATCGACGCCGGCGTGCCGGTGATCGACATGGACACGCTGATCGCGCCGCTCGACAGCATCGACGTCCACAGCTTCCTGGCGCCGGACAACGAGTTCATGGGCGCCTCGGTGACGCAGGCCCTGGCCGACGCCATCGGCGGCAAGGGCATCGTCACGATGACGCAGGGCGCGCTGGGCCACACCGGCGCGCAGGGAAGGGCGCGCGGCTTCGACTCGGTGATCAAGAAGTACCCGGCAATCGAGGTGGTGGACACCACGCCCGGCGACTGGGACGTGTCGAAGGTGTCGCGGCTGTGGGACACGCTGCTGACCAAGTTCCCGAAGATCGACGCCGCCTACTTCCACAACGACGACATGGCGCTGGCCGCCTACAACGTGATGAAGGCGCGCGGGCGCACCAGCATCCTGATCGGCGGCTGCGACGCCATGCCGCCGGCGCTGGCCGCGGTGGCTGACGGGCGGATGCACGCCACCGTTCGCAACCCCTCCTGCCGCATCCATGGCGGCGCGATCCTGGCCGGCGTGGCGGCCGTGGCGGCGGGCGAGAAACCCGGCAGCGGCAGCGGCATGATACCGAAGCACGTCATCACCGACGGCCCCGTCGTCACCAAGGCGAACGCGCCGGGAATGGCCTGGATGGAAAGCCACTTCCTGATCTGACCATGGCTCGGCAAGGCCCGCCCCTGCTGGAGCTGCGGGGCATCGGCAAGTCCTTCGGCGGCGTGGCCGCCCTGCGGGACGTGGACTTCACCCTGGAGGCCGGGGAGATCCACGGCCTGGTGGGCGAGAACGGCGCCGGCAAGAGCACGCTGATGAAGATCATCGCCGGCGTGCACA
>CAXTXZ010000117.1:0-3434 GCA_964248015.1 uncultured Rhodopila sp.
GGACGCCTCAAGCTACTTCAGACACCGCGGCTATGGCCGCCTTGGCTAACCCCCGATTCGCTGTAGTTTGTGGTATTGTGCCACGAATATGCCATCAGACTGCCCCGTTGTGCTTGTAGAACGCGCTTCGTGGCTTGGCATTGTGCCAATTCCATCGTCTCGATGCCTTCTTGGAGTGAAACTATGAAAATGCGCAATTTCGTTTTCGCCGCGCTACTGGCGATCAGCCCCCTGACCGGCGTTCTGGCACAAACAACGGGTCCGGCAATCAAGGCCGACAGCATGAAGGAATCAGGTGCCGTGGACAACGGCTCCGCCACGACCCCCCATCAGGCTGGCGCGACCGGTTCCACTAACGTACCGGGCAATAAAAGCTCTGTCGCCAGCAATCAGAAAGGAACAGCCGAGACAAAGACCGGCGGAGTGGCTGGCGGGAAATAGCCGTTCGTCTCGCTTGAGGTGGGCAGGGCTACCTTGGTCCAAAGGTCTCTGCCCTACCCAAAGTGACGCGCTGGCGCCGCTTGGCCGGCTGACCTGATCTACTCTCCAACGGCCTGCTGCTTCTCCGCCAGATCCATGGCCGGTATGTCGATGCCCGCGCCCCGGCGGGCGCTCAGGGCAGCGGCTGACGGAGCGCCCGCGACCACGCTGCGGCCATAGGCGGGAATGCTCGGGATCGCCTCCGGCGCAAGCGGGGCCATCCACTTCTTGCGCTTGAGCGCCGCCGCGATGAACGGCTCAAGCTCTGCCTGCTTGCGCGCGTCCCGCTCCGCCTGCTCGGCCTTGAGCGTGGGCATAACCTCCGCCGCAAACAATTCGAGCGAGTCAATGATGTGCGCGTGCGTGTTGCGTCCCGCCTGCTGGATGAAAATCACCTGATCGATGCCGGCGTCCTGGTATTGCCTCATGCGGCCAACAAGCTGCGCCGGCGTGCCGATGCCGTTGCCCTGCGTCGCCGGCAACGCGTCGCGGGCGCGTTGGAAGCGCTCCCACACCGTCGTCACGCCCGGCTTGTGCTGGCCGTAGACGTAGAAGTGGCCAAGCGCGAAGCCGAAATACTGGAAGCCTTCCTGGCCGCGCGCCTTGGCTTCTTCCTCGGAGCGATGCACTGAAAAGCCGGTCGCCATCGCGATGTTGGCGTTGACGCTGTGCCCGATCGGCACGCATTCCTCGGACTTGATGATCTCGTAATACTCGCCGGCCCACTTCGCCGCTTCCTCCGGATCGACAAAGGCGAAGGCCAGCGCGCCGATGCCGTTGCGCGCCGCCGTGTGGATGGTCTCACGGTTGGAGCAAGCGACCCAGATCGGCGGATGCGGCTTCTGGTACGGCTTGGGGATCACGTTGCGCGGCGGCATCGAGAAAAACTGCCCCTCGAAGCCGGGATAGGGCGACATGGCGAGCATGTTGGCGGTCTGCTCGGTTGCCTCGGCCCACATCGCCTTTTTCTGGGCGACGTCGATGTCGAAGCCCTCCAGCTCGGTGCGCGAGGACGACGCGCCCGTGCCCCACTCGGCCCTGCCGCTCGACACAAGGTCCAGCGTCGCGATGCGTTCGGCGACGCGCGCGGGCGGGTTGTAGCCGGGCGGCGAAAGGACGACGGCATGCCCGACATGGATGCGCCTGGTGCGCGCTGCGGCGGCGGCAAGGAACACCTCGGGCGCGGAGCTATGGGAATACTCCTCAAGGAAATGATGCTCGTTGGCCCAGACGCAGTCAAATCCGAGCCGGTCGGCCAGTTCCACCTCGGCCAGCGCCTCGTGGATCATGCGGTGCTCCGCCCGCTCATCCCAGGGGCGCGGCAGTTGCATCTCGTAGAGAAGGCCAAAGCGCATGACAAATCCCCCTGATCAAGCGGCGTGCGGCGTTATGCCGTCAGGCCGGCCGCGCGTCGAGGCCAGGCCTGAGCCTGGCATCGGCTCAGGCCGGGTTCGGCAAGTGCAAGGCTTGGCCCAAGGCAGCCTGCCATCCGGCATATTTGCGGGTTCTTTCCGCCGGGTCCATCGCCGGCGTGAAATGCCGTTCCATCGCCCAGCGCGTCTGGAACGTTTCAGGCTCCGGGTACAAGCCTGCCGCCAGCCCAGCGAGGTAGCCAGCCCCGAGCGATGTCGTCTCCTGGCATTGCGGGCGTTCGACGCCGATGTCCAGCATGTCGGCGAGGAACTGCATCGTCCAGTCGCTCGCCGTCATCCCCCCGTCCACGCGGAGCACCACCTCCCCGGTCAGCCCGGCGTCGTCCAGCATCGCATCCAGCAGGTCGCGCGTCTGGTAGGCCACGCCCTCAAGCACCGCCCGCGCCAGCTCGTTGCGGCTCGTGCCGCGGCTGATGCCGCTGATCATGGCGCGTGCCTGGCTGTTCCAATGCGGCGCCGCAAGGCCGGTGAACGCCGGCACGAGATAGACATCCTGGGCCGGATCGGCCTGGGCGGCGAGCGTCCCGGTTTCGGCCGCGTGCCCGATCAGCCCCAGTCCGTCGCGCAGCCACTGCACGCCGGCGCCAGCCGAGAAGATCGCTCCCTCCAGCGCATAGGCGCGGATGCCGTGCCGCTGCCAGGCGATCGTGGTCAACATGCGGTGACGCGACCGGACTGGAGAGGCGCCGGTGTTCAGCAACACGAAGGCGCCGGTGCCATAGGTCGCCTTGACCATCCCGGGCGACAGGCAAGCCTGCCCGATCAGCGCCGCCTGCTGGTCGCCTGCCATGCCCAGCACAGGGATGTCGCCGCCCAGCAGAGCGGTCATGCCGAAATGGCCGGCGTTGTCGCGGACCTCGGGCAGCATGGCGCGTGGGACGCCGAACATGGCCAGCAGTTCGTCATCCCATTGCCCGGTGTTGATGTCGAACAGCAGGGTGCGGGATGCGTTGGTTGCGTCGGTCGCGTGCACGCGGCCTTCGGTCAGGCGCCACAGCAGGAAGCTGTCCACAGTGCCGAAGGCAAGCTCGCCCGCCTCCGCGCGCCCGCGCGCGCCCGGCACGTTGTCCAGTATCCAGCCGACCTTGGTCGCGGAGAAATAAGGGTCGAACCGCAGGCCAGTGCGGGCCGCGACCATGTCGCCGTGTCCCGCCGCTTCAAGCGCCTCGCAGGCGGCGGCGGTCCGCCGGTCCTGCCAGACGATCGCGTTGCAGACGGCGCGGCCCGTGGCCCTGTCCCAGACAATGGCAGTCTCGCGCTGGTTCGCGATGCCAATGCCGGCGATCCCCGCCGCGTCCAGCCCGGAGCGGGCCAGCGCCTCCCGCGCGGTTTCGATCGCCGTGGACCAGATCGCCTCCGGATCATGCTCGACCCAGCCGGGCCGCGGAAAAAGCTGTTCGAACTCGCGCTGGACGGTCGCCACGACCTCAAATCCGGGGCCGAACACCATGGCCCGCGTGGACGTCGTTCCCTGATCGATAACAAGCACATGTCGCTGCAATGACGTCGATCCTCCCGGTT
>CAXTXZ010000117.1:3444-7773 GCA_964248015.1 uncultured Rhodopila sp.
CCCTGGCCTGACCCCGAACCGTGAGCGTGATCTCGCCCTCGAGGACGCTGAACATCTCTTCGAAGTCGTGGCGGTGCGGCGGCGGGGGCCCCCCGGGCGGGCCGGGGGGGTGGGGCAGGGAAGAACCGCCCGCGGGGGGCGGGCCCGCGGGGCCGCCCCCCCCGCGCCATCCGGTCACGTGCGCTTGGGCGGCGGCATTGCCGCCCAGGTCTTGAGCAGCTCGTCGTAGTTCACCGTCTCGCCCTGCGGTTTCTCGTTGGCGAGCTTGCGCTGGGGCGCCAGGTTGCCGTCCTTTTCCGCCTTGGCGAACCAGTATTCGGCCGGCTTCTCCTCGTTCATCACCGGACCGAGCTTACCTTGGACGCCGGACCGCTGCAGGCGCGTCATGATGGCGTCCTGGTCGCGCGCCAGCCCGTCCATCGCCTGCTGCGGCGTGACCGCGCCTGACACCGCGTTCGACACGTTCTGCCACCAAACCTGGGCCATCTTGCCGTAGTCGGCCACGTTGACGCCGTTGGGCGTCCACTGCTTGCGGGCCGGGCTGCGGTAGAACTCGAAGACCGCCGACCTTGGGCGCCAGATCGGTCAGGGCCTGGTGCCAGACGTCGCTCTCGCGGATCAGATGCAGCGAATACACCGCTTTCTTCAGGGTGACGGTCTTCGCCGTGCAGAACTGGGCGTACAGCCAGCCGGCCTTGGTCCTTTCCAGGGGCGCGTATTTCAGCATTGTCCAGCAACCGACGTCCTGGTAGCCGAGCTTCATGCCCTCCTTCCAGTATGGGCCGTGCGGGCTGGGCGCCATGCGCCACTTGGGCGTTCCGTCCGCGTTCATCACCGGCAGGCCGGGCTTGGTCAAGCTGTCGGTGAACGCGCTGTACCAGAAGATCTGCTGCGCGATATGGCCCTGCCCCGGCACCGGCCCGGATTCCAGGAAGTCCATCCCCGCCGCTTCCGGCGGCGCGTACTTCTTCAGCCACTCGACATACTTGGTCAGCGCGTAGACCGCCGCCGGGCCATTCGCGTCGCCGCCGCGCGAAACCGAGGAACCGCGCGGGATGCCGCCCTCCATGCGGATGCCCCATTCGTCAACCGGCTTGCCGTTGGGCAGGCCACGATCGCCGGCGCCCGCCATGGACAGCCAGGCGTCAGTGAAGCGCCACCCGAGCGAGGCATCCTTCTTGCCGTAGTCCATGTGGCCGTAGACCCGCTCGCCATCGACCGTCTTGACGGTGTTGGTGAAGAAATCGGCGATGTCCTCGTAGGCCGACCAGTTGACCGGCACGCCCAGCTCGTAGCCGAACTGCTTCTGGAACGCGGCCTTCAGTTCCGGGCGCTGGAACCAGTCATGCCGGAACCAGTACAAATTGGCGAATTGCTGGTCGGGCAACTGGTACAGCTTGCCGTCGGTGAAGGTGCCGAACGACAGCCCCATGAAGTCCGCCAGGTCCAGCGTCGGGCTGGTGACGTCCTTGCCGTTCTTCTGCATGAAGTCGGTCAGCGAGCCATCCACGATGTCTTCGTAGCGCGGATGCGTGCCGATGAAGTCGCTGTCGTTCATCCAGAAGTCGTAGATCGGGCGGCCAGACTGCATCTCGACCTCGATCTTGTCGACCAGCATGCCCTCGTCCATCAGGTCATGGTTGACCTTGATGCCGGTGATCTCGGCGAAGGCGCGCGTGAGCACTTTCGATTCGTAGTCGTGCACCTTGAGGATTTCCGAGACGGTGTTCAACTGCATGCCGGCGAAAGGCTTCGACGCCTTGATGAACCACTCCATCTCGGCCATCTGCTCATCCTTGCTGAGCGTGGATGGCTGGAACTCGTTGTCGATCCACTTCTTGCCGGCGTCCACCTGCTGCGCGTGGCTCATGCCGCTTTTAATCAGCACGCCGGCGCCAACCGCGGCGGCTCCCTTGATCACGTCACGTCTTTTCACGTTATCCCCCCTATGAACCCGCCCGAAGGCGGGGTTGCACGATCAGGCCAGGCGAAACATCGCGACCGCCAGAAGGATGGCCGCCGCGAATGGGTACCAGAGGACGTCGCCCCCGAACCGCATGAACAAAATGAAGATGAAGGCTGACCCCAGCAGCGACACGAAGAACCGGTCCCCACGCGTGGTGGGGAAACCCAGGATGCCGCGCCTCGGCTTCTCCGGCCGGTAGATCGCCAGCAGCGTCAGTATCACCAGCGCCAGGGCGATCAGCCCGAAGAACAGAGCGGTCTGCCAAGTCCAGGCCATCCAGGCCATGTTCATCACACCCGTCCCAGGGCAAAGCCCTTGGCAATGTTGTTGCGCACGAACCAGATGACGATGCCGCCGGGGATCATCGTCAGCACGCCGGCGGCGGCCAGCAGCCCCCAGTCCATGCCCGCGGCGGAGAAGGCGCGGGTCATGACGGAGGCGAACGGCTTGGCGTCCACGGTCGTCAGCGTGGTGGCCAGCAACTGCTCGACCCAGGAGAACATGAAGCAGAAAAAGGCCGTCACGCCGATGCCGTTGGCGATCAGCGGGATGAAGATGCGGACAAAGAACCGCGGGAACGAATAGCCGTCGATCGCCGCCGTCTCGTCGATCTCGCGCGGCACGCCCGACATGAAGCCTTCCAGAATCCATACCGCCAATGGGATGTTGAACAGGCAGTGCGCCAGCGCCACCGCCCACACGGTGTCGAACAGGCCGACAGCGGAATACAGGTTGAAGAAGGGCATGGCATAGACCGCCGGCGGGGCCATCAGGTTCGACAGCAGCCAGAAGAACAGGTGCTTGTCGCCCAGGAAGCGGTAGCGGCTGAAGGCATAGGCGGCCGGCAGGGCGACGCTGACGGACAGCACGGTGTTGATGAGCACGTATTCGACGGTGTTGAGGAATCCGCCATACCAGGCCGGGTCGGTGAAGATGAGATGGTAATGCTCAAGCGTCGGATGATGCGGCCAGAACGTCAGCGACGAGGTGATCTCCACATTGTCCTTGAAGCTCATGTTGATGAGCCAGTAGATCGGCAGCGCCAGCAGCAGCAGATAGCCCAGCATGACGAAACGGCGCGTCATGCCGCCTGCTCCTTGTCATGGCGCGCGTCCAGTTGCGTCATGACGGTGAAGAAGACCCAGCACAGCGTCAGCGTTATCAGGTTGTAGGCGAGCGACATCGCGCCCGCGCTGCCGAGGTCAACCTGGCCGAGGGCGATCTTGACCAGGTCGAGCGACAGGAAGCTGGTCGCCTCCCCCGGGCCGCCGCCCGTGACGACCGACGGTTCGGTGTAGATCATGAAGCTTTCCATGAAGCGCAGCAGCACGGCGATGACCAGCACCCGGCGCAGCTTCGGCAGCTCGATGTTGGTGAACACCGACCAGCGCCGCGCGCCATCGATCCGGGCCGCCTGGTAATACGCGTCGGGGATCGCCTTCAGCCCGGCGTAGCAGAGCAGCGCCACCATGGAGGTCCAGTGCCACACGTCCATCACCACGATCGTGGACCAGGCCGACAAAGGGTCCTGCGTGTCGTTGAAGGGAATGCCGATCCCGGTGATCGCCGCGCCCATCAAGCCGATGTCGGGGCGGGCGAAGATCTGCCAGATCGTGCCGACGACGCGCCACGGGATCAGCATCGGCAATGAGATGCCGACAAGCACCGCGCCCACCGTCCAGCCGCGCTTCGGGATGCACAAGGCGACCAGGATGCCGAGCGGGATTTCAATCAGCAGCACCACGGTCGAGAACACGAGGTTGCGGACCAGGGCGCGGGCGAAACGGCCGCCGATGTCGGTTGTCGGGTCAAGCAGCCCCTGGAACCACTCCGCCCCGTTCCAGAAGAACGAGTTCTGCCCAAACGAGTCCTGCACCGAGTAGTTCACCACCGTCATCATCGGGATCAGCGACGAGAACAGCACGAACACCAGCACCGGGATGACCAGCAGCCAGGCGCGGTTGCTGAGCGGTTTGTCGATCATGCCGCTGCCCCATGCAGGGACGCATTGCCCAGCCGCTCACCCACGACGCGCCGGTCGTCAACGAACACATGCAGGTTGTCGGGATCGAGCCGGACAAACGCCTCCGCCCCATCGAGGGTCAAGGCGTTCGGCACCGTCGCCACCATCTTGCGCCCCCCGAGCATGACGCGGGCAAGGCGGCGGCGGCCAAGGTCCTCAATCCGAGTCACCTGCACCGGCAGTCCCTCGCTGCGGGACAGTGCGGCGAATTCCGGGCGTATGCCAAGCTGCACCCTTGGCCCAGCCAGCGCCGGATAGCGGGCGCGCAGGCTGATCGCATGGCCCTCCACGATGGTTTCGTGGCCGGCGACGCTGGCCGGCAGCAGGTTCATGCCGGGCG
>CAXTXZ010000117.1:7783-8944 GCA_964248015.1 uncultured Rhodopila sp.
CGGTCGTCAGCGAACACATGCAGGTTGTCGGGATCGAGCCGGACAAACGCCTCGGCGCCATCGAGGGTCAAGCGGTTCGGCGCAGTCGCCACCATCTTGCGCCCCGCGACCATGACGCGGGCAAGGCGGCGGCCAAGATCCTCGATCCGAGTCACCTGCGCCGGCAATCCTCCATTTCGGGAGAGGGCGGCAAATTCCGGACGGATGCCAAGCTGCACCTTTGGCCCAGCCAGTGTTGGATAGCTGGCGCCAGGCTGATCGTGTGGCCGTCAATAATCGCTTCGTGGCCGGCGACGCTGGCCGGCAGCAGGTTCATGCCGGGCGAGCCGATGAAATAACCCACGAAGGTGTGCTCCGGCGTTTCGAACAGCTCAGCCGGCGTTCCGGTCTGCAACACCCGGCCTTCGTTCATCACCACGACATGGTCGGCGAACGTCAGCGCCTCGGTCTGGTCGTGGGTGACATAGATCATCAGCAGGTCCAGCGCGCGATGCACGGCCTTGAGCTTTGAGCGGAGTTCCCATTTCAGCGCCGGGTCGATCACCGTCAGCGGCTCGTCGAACAGCACGGCGGCGACATCGGCCCGCGCCAACCCACGGCCGAGGGAAATCTTCTGCTTGGCATCGGCGGTCAGGCCCCGCGCGCGCTGCCGCAGGTTCGGCGTGAGGTCGAGCATGGCGGCGATCTCGGCCACGCGGGCGGCGACGCGCGCCTTGTCCATGCCCCGGTTACGCAGCGGGAAGCCGATGTTCTCGGCCACCGTCATGGTGTCGTAGATCACCGGGAACTGGAACACCTGGGCGATGTTGCGCCGCTCGGTCGGCAGGCGCGTCACGTCCACGCCGTCGAACAGCAGGCGGCCGTGCGACGGGATCACCAGGCCGGAGATGATGTTGAGCAGCGTGGTCTTGCCGCAACCCGACGGCCCGAGCAGGGCGTAGGCCTTGCCTTGCTCCCATGCATGCTGGATCGGCTTCAGCGCGAAATCGGCTTCGGCGCGGGCTGGCCCATACGCGTGGCCGATGCCGTCAAGCGTGATCGTGGCCATCAGACCGCCTCCGCCAGCGACAAGGGCTGCGTCGCAAGGCCGGTGGCATCGAACACAAAGGCGGCGGCCATGTCCACCTGCACCTGCACGCGCTCGCCGGGCGCCCGGTCCTC
>CAXTXZ010000118.1:0-2341 GCA_964248015.1 uncultured Rhodopila sp.
GCACGCTCCCGCAAATTCTGGTCGGCCTCCGCCAACATGCGGGCAACGGCGCCAATCCGCATGGCGAACTCGGTCGCCTGGGCGGTTCCATTCCTTGGCGCCATTGGCATGGGCACGTCGTGCGGCGTCATGGCGACATCATGCCAGCCGGCTTGGGTCAGGATGCCGGTCACCCGTTCGGGATCGGCGAAGGCGAAGGGTCCGGGCGCGAACGGCTCAGGCGGCGGCGCGGGTGGCAGCAGGTCACGAACGGCGGTCAACGGCACATGGAACCAAGGGTTTTCCGCCAGGGGACGCCAGACGGCACAGAGCAGCCGTCCGCCAGGGCGCATCGCTCGCCGTAGGTTGGCGAAGGCGGCGGCCGGGTCGGCGAAGAACATGACGCCGAAGCGGGAGAACAGCAGGTCAACCGCCGGCAGCGTCGCGGTCGATGCATCGGCGACCAGGATCTCCGCGTTTGCCAGGCCAGCCGCCGCGATGCTCTCACGCGCGCGCGTCGCGATCGGCTGCGACACGTCGAGGCCCAGGACGTGGCCTGTCGGCCCCACAAGGCGCGCGAGTTCCAGCGTTGTCGCGCCGCAGCCGCAGCCTGTGTCGAGGGCATGTTCTCCCCTCTCGGGCGCGGCGGCACGCAACGCAGTGGCGGTCAGCGGCGCGAACACCGCGTCAAGATGTTCCTGCAACGCCGTCCAGTTCGCGCCCGCCTGCTCATTCCAGAAGGCGATCTGGGCCGCGTTGCCAGGGGTGTCCTGTTGATCCGACATGGACGTTATCCATACACGAACGTGTTGCCGTCGAGGTCGATGGCCGGAAATTCGTCCTTTTCCGCCCAGTAATCCTGCGTGTGCTGCCATTCCGGCTTGTCGCCGCGCTTCGGCAGCATGTGCATGCCGCGCATGATGTAGCCGGGATTGAAGTTCTCGGGGTCGATCCATGGCAGCAACGGCATGCCCTTGTCCTCGGGACGCAGCGTTGGCGTGACCCTGTGGGCGCCTTTGCGCTTCATGTGCCGCAGCAGCCGGCAGACGAAGTCGCCCACCAGGTCGGCCCGCAAGGTCCAGCTCGCGCGGAAGTAGCCGAACACCCAGGCCATGTTGGGCACGCCGGTGAACATCATGCCGCGATACGTGACCGTGTTGGAGAAAACCAGCGGCTCGCCGTCGATGGTGAAGGCGATGTCGCCCAGGACGTTCAGGTTGAAGCCCGTCGCGGTGACGATGATGTCGGCTTGCAGCGACCTGCCGGACTTCAGTTGCAGGCCGGTTTCGGTGAAGCGCTCGATTTCGTCGGTGACGACCGAGGCCTTGCCGGAGGCGATGCCCTTGAACAGGTCGGCGTCGGGAACGAACGCGATGCGCTGCCGCCAGGGACGGTAACTGGGGGTGAAATGGGGGTCGATGTCGTAGCTGTCGCCCAGTTGCGCCCGGACCGCGCCAAGAAGCTCCTGCCTGACAACCTCGGGTTCGTTGAAGCTGCGGCGCGTGAAGACGTCCTGCTCAAAGAGGATTTTCCGGCGGACGATTTCGTGTATCCAGGTTTCGTCGATTTCCAAGGCGCGCAGTTCCTCGGCCAGGGGGATGGTGTTGCGGCCGGTGCGGAAATAGGTCGGCGAGCGTTGCAGCATCGTGACGTGGGCGCAGTCATTGGCGATCGCCGGCACCAGGGTCGCCGCGGTCGCGCCGGAGCCGATGACGACGACGGTCTTGCCGGCGTACTCCAATGTCTCGGGCCAGGTTTGCGGGTGGACGACCGTGCCCTTGAAGCTGTCCATGCCATCCCACCGCGGCGTGTAAGGCTGGGTGTGGTTGTAGTAGCCCTGGCACATCCAGAGGAAATTGGCGGTGAAGCGGCAGGCTTCGCCGGTGTCGGCGCGGGTGGCCTCTATGGTCCAGAGATTGTCGGCGCTGGACCAGGAGGCCGTGGTGATCTTGTGGTGGTAGCGGATGTGACGGTCCAGGCCGTTTTCGGCGATGACCTCGCCCATGTAGGCCAGTATCTCGGCCGCCGTGGCGATCGGCGCGCTGGTCCAAGGCTTGAAGCGGTAGCCAAAGGTGTGCAGGTCGCTGTCCGAGCGGATGCCGGGATAGCGGTGCGTCCACCACGTGCCGCCGTAGTTGTCCTGCGCTTCCAGGACGACGAAGCTGGTGTCCGGGCATTGCTGCGTCAGGTGGTAGGCGCCGCCAACGCCCGAGATGCCGGCTCCGACGATCAGGACGTCGAAGTGCTCGGTTGTCACCGGGGCGGCTGGGGTGAACATGGCTGTGTCAGGCATGGGTTCCTGGGTTCCGGTTTGGTTGTTGCAGACACTCTAGCGCGCATTGGCGGAATTGCCGAGAGCAAC
>CAXTXZ010000118.1:2441-8944 GCA_964248015.1 uncultured Rhodopila sp.
TTCCAGCCCAGCAGGCGGGCCACAACGGGCGCGAACATCGCATCCGCCGCGCCGAACGCGGCGCCGAACAGGAACGGGCCGCTCGCGCCGAACCGGGCGCGCGTATCCGCCCACAGCGCCTGAACACGGGCGATGTCCCGCAACGCGCCGGGCGTCCGCCCCAGCCCGGCGAAATCGCGTCCCAGGTTCATCCACATGGATGACCGCAGATCGCGGAACCCGGCATGCATTTCCGCCGCGACCGAGCGCGCGCGCGTGCCACGCGATCCGTCGGCCAAAGCGCTGGCTGGAATTCCGCGCAGTAATCGCAGATCGCCAGGGACTCCCAGACCCGCGCGCCCTGATGCTCCAGGTACGGAACCAGCCCGTTGGGCGACAGCGCGTCTATGGCGTGCGTCGGGCCGGGACGGGTGAAAGGGATCACCCGCACCGCGACATCCAGCCTGGCCAGCTTCACCGCCAGCCAGCCGCGCATCGACCAGGACGAATACCGCTGGTTGCCGATATAGAGAACGCCGTCACTCATCGCCGGCGCCCCATGCAGGGGCGGGCTGGCCCCGCGTGTAGTCGATCGCGCAGTACGCCCCGCCCATGTAAAGTTCCTGCACCGGGTCATCCGTGACCGCGCCGCTCAACTGGCCGGCGAACGGATCGGCGCTGTCCACCGGGGTCCAGCCGAGGGCCTGCCGCGCGTCATCCCGCCACCACGTCATCCGCGCGTTGTTCGACGCGCCCCAGATCACCACGCAGCCGACCTTGGGGGTCGTCACGCCCTGCACCATCAGCGACGACAGGTCGCCAAACGACATCCACGAGGCCAGCATGCGGGCATCGATCGGTTCCTCGCGCGCCGAACCGATGCGGACGAAGACGCTCTCCACGCCGTGCTTGAACCAATAGAGCCGCCCCATCAGCTCGCCGTAGGCCTTTGACAACCCGTAATAGCCGTCGGGCAGGAAGGCGGTTTCCGCCGGCAGGCTTTCCGTGCGTTCGTGGAACCCGACCGTGTGGTTGGACGAGGCGAAAATCACCCGCGCCTTCTCCCGCCGGGCGGCCTCGTAGATGTGGTGCAGGCCACGGATGTTGGGGCCGATGACCTCCTCGAATGGGCGTTCCACCGAGACGCCGCCCAGGTGGATGATCGCGCCGCAGCCCTCGGCCAGCCGCAGGATCGCCATGCCGTCGGACAAATCGGCCTTGGTGAAGGCGCATCCGGGCGGCACCGGATCGGGGAACGGCATGATATCGGTCAGCGCCAGCCGCCAGCCCAGCGCGCTCAGCGACCGGGTCAGCACCCGGCCGAGCGCGCCGGAGGCGCCTGTCAGAAGAACCGGTTTGGCGGGCGTGTCAGTCATGGCATGCTTCCCTTGTTCATAATGAGAGGCATCATGCGCAGGATTGACGACATCGCCCAGGCCCTGGCCAAGGAGCCCTCGGCCGAGGGCCATACGACAAGCCGGGCCTTGATCGAGGAGGCGCTGGCCAGGATCGCCGATCCGGACGGGGAGGGGGCGCGCGCCTTCATCAAGGTGCATGCCGCCGAAGCCCGCGCGATGGCCGACATGGCGGACACCCTCCGCAAGGCCGGCCGCTCGCCCAGCCCTTACGCCGGCATCCCGATTGCCCTGAAGGACCTGTTCGACATCGCCGGCGAGCCCACGCCCGCCGGCTCGAAGGTGCTGGCGGACGCGCCGCCGGCCAAAGCCAACGCCCCTGTTGTCGCCCGCATGCTGACGGCGGGCTTCATCCCGGTGGGCCGCGTCAACATGACCGAGTTCGCGTTCTCCGGCCTTGGCATCAATCCGCATTACGGCACGCCGTCCAGCCCGTGGGACCGCGCGTCCAGGCGCATCCCCGGCGGCAGTTCGTCCGGCACGGCGGTTGCGGTCGCGGACCGGATGGCCGCTGCCGGACTGGGCACCGACACCGGAGGGTCCTGCCGCATCCCCGCCGCCTTCTGCGGCGTCGTCGGCTACAAGCCGACCGCCCGGCGGGTTCCCATCGCCGGCGTGCTGCCGCTGGCGCCGTCGCTCGATTCGGTTGGCCCCCTGGCGCCGAGCGTCGCCTGCTGCGCCACGATCGATGCGATCCTGGCGGGCGAAACGCCGGAACCGCTGCTCCCGGCGAACCTTGACGGCCTGCGTCTCGCCATCCCCGCAACCCTTGTCCTGGACGGCGTGGACAGCACCGTCGCCACGGCGTTCGAGCGCGCTGTGTCCACCTTGTCCGCCGCGGGAGCCCGCATAACAAAGGCACGCTTCAGCGAATTCGACGACCTGCCGGCGGTCAACGCGGCTGGCGGGTTCGCCGCGTCCGAGGCCTTCGCCTGGCACCGTCACCTGCTCGCCGCCAAGGGCAGCGGCTACGATCCGCGCATCCGCGTCCGCATCGCCCGTGGCGCGCCCTTCACCGCCGCCGACTACATCGCCCTTGTAAGCAACCGCGCTAGGCTTGTCGCCAGCTTTGACAAGGCCACCGCGCCCTACGACGCCCTGCTGATGCCGACGGCGCCGATCATCGCGCCGCCTATCGCCGATCTGGACGATGAGCGCGCCTACAACGCCATCAACATGCTGATCCTGCGCAACACCGCCCTGGGCAACTTCCTTGACCGCTGCGCCATCACGGTGCCCTGCCATCAAGCGGGCGACGCGCCGGTCGGCCTGATGCTGATGGGCGAAACGATGGGCGACAGGCGCTTGTTCGGCATTGCCGCGGCGGTGGAGGCGGCGCTGGCGGGGTAGGCGCCCAGGGTGCCGAGTCTAAATCCGCGTGCGCCAGGCTTTCGCCCCGCGCCTGGTCGGCCTGGCCTGCCCTTGCCGACGTGCCGGACACGACGGGAACAGGAGGTTCCGTCATCATGCGCAACGGCGTGGCGAGCAGCGCAGGGACGGCCGCGCCGGGGATGGCGCGACTGAACAGGAGACCTTGGGCTTCGGTGCAGCCCTTCCGCTGCGGGGCAAGAAGCTGGCCCTCGGTTTCGACTCCTTCCGCCGTGCTCACGATGCCAAGGCCGCGGCACATGGCGACCACGCCCGCGATGATGGCGTCGCAGTCACCCGCTCCGTCGAGGCCGCGCGCAAAGGATTTGTCGGTTTTTCGGCAAGCCCTGCTATTCCACCGCGACCGGCTCCGCCGTCGCGAGGGGCTTGCCGAGATAGTCCGCCAGCACGGAGTCGGGCGGGCCGTCGGCGCGCACTTGCCCCTGGTCCAGCCAGAGCACGCGCGTGCACCAATCACGGACGATGTCCGTCTGGTGGGTGGAAAGCACCAGGATGTCGGCGCCACGCACCATTTCCTCCAACCGCATCCGCGCCTTTTCGAGGAACCCCGCGTCACCGGCCAGGAACCATTCGTCCATCAGCAGGATCTGTGGCTTGATCGCGGTTGCCAGGGCGAATCCCAGGCGGACAACCATGCCGGCGGAATAGATCCGCACCGGCAGGTCTATGAAGTCGGACAATTCGGCGAAGGCGGCCACGTCATCTTCAAGCCTTGGCAACGCGGGCTTTGGCAAGCCGGCGTAAAGGCCGCGCAGCAGGATGTTCTCCCGCCCCGTCAGGTCCGGATTCATGCCCAGGCTGGGATCGAGCAGGGCGTTCAGGCTTCCTTGCACATGCAGGCTGCCGCTCACCGGTTCATAGATGCCGGCCAGCGCCCGCAGCAAGGTGGTCTTGCCGGCGCCGTTGGAACCGATCAGGCCAAGGCGGTCGCCCGCGTTCAGTTGCAGGTTGATGTCGCGCAAGGCTCGCACCACGACGTGCTGCAGCCGGTCGTGCCCCAGCCGCCCGGTCGCCGCCGCGACCGCCATCTTTTTCAGGCTGCGCGAGCTGCCATGGTAAAGCGGGAACCAGACCGAAAGGCCGACGACATCAATCTTCGCGTTGACCGCCATGTTTCAGATCCAGAAGGTGATGCGGCCGCGCGCGTAGATGAAGAACGCCCATGAAACGCCGCAGAGCGCCATGCTGTAGCCGCCTGCTCCGACCCAGGTCATCACCGTCACATGAGTGCCCAGAACTGGCCCCCGCACGATTTCCAGCAAGTCAAAGAAGGGGTTGAACGCCAGCAAGGCGACCTCGCCGCCAAGCTGCTCGGGCTTCCAGATGACCGGCGTGACGAAGAAGGCGATCTGCATGACGCTGTTGACGATCGGCTGGATGTCGCGGAAGCGGGCGCAGAACGCGCCAAGCAGCAGGGTCAGGGCAAGGGCGTCCACCCCCCAAAGGAACAGGGCGGGGACGGCGGAAAATGCCTCCCAGCCCGGCCACATTGAAAAGACCGCGAAGACCACGACAATCACGACGATGTTGTGGCCCAGGGCGATGACGTTGCGGGTCAGCGTACGCATGGAGAACACGAAAAAAGGCATGCGGACCGAGCGGATGACACCCTCGGCTTCAGTGTAGGTTGTGCAGGCCTCTGAAACCGTGGCCGCCAAGAATCCCCACAGGACCTGGGACAAGGCGAGGAACGGCAGGTAGCCCGCCAGATCGATCTTGAACAACGTTGAGTAAAGCACGCCCAGCGACGCCACCATGACGGCGGTGGATATTGTCAGCCAGAACGGCCCCAGCATGGAGCCTCGGTAGCGGAGGCGAATATCCAGCCAGCCCAAAGTCAAGGCCAAGCGCCACAGGCGCAAGCCGCTGGCCAGGTCGGTGACGGCCCAGGCGTGCCGTGTGGCCAGCGACATTCGCCCTTGCAGGTTCAAAACGGCGGACTGGGCGGTCATGGTCACGGCGCTGCTCATACCGCCGGGCGCTTACCGCATTCAATGGGCCGGCACAACCACTGCGCAACCAGCTAGGGTCATGGAGATGTGATTGCAGGTTGTTCAAATGATTTTTTCTCCTGCGACGAGACAGGGCGGCATGAGCCAGCCGCAGGTTCATTACTTCAATACCTTTAAGCTACATCGCCGTCGAGATGACTTGCTTGAAAGATGGAAGTCGTTTAGGGGCTTACGCTACGTTCCTGAGTGTTAAGATCAGCGGTCACGACGAGTCGCCCGTGTTCTTGCCAAGTTGCCGCGTTGCCATGGAGACGAATCGCATGAATGCATCGGATCGCCCTGCCGCCGGTCGCGGCCCCTGGACGGCGTTCCGCGCCGCCAGCACCATCACGATTGTGGTTGCGATGGCAGGTTGCAGTCAACCGGCGCATCAGGATGCCGTGCGTGAATCAGCGCGATACGCCGC
The DNA here is from genome assembly GCA_964248015.1 of uncultured Rhodopila sp. Classification (GTDB taxonomy): domain Bacteria; phylum Pseudomonadota; class Alphaproteobacteria; order Acetobacterales; family Acetobacteraceae; genus Rhodopila. The sequence goes on from CAXTXZ010000118.1 coordinate 7,643, forward strand.
TCATGCGCAGCGCAACTACAAAGCGCCCGGTCCGGCGGAAGACCCGTGGGGGCCGTACATCCGTGAGGCTTCCGGACGTTTCGATATCCCTGAGATCTGGGTTCGATCGCTCATGCGGGTTGAGTCGGGCGGCAAGGAGTACGCCGACGGCCAGTTGATCACCTCGGGCGCTGGCGCGATGGGGCTGATGCAGGTGATGCCTGAAACCTATGAGGAACTGCGCGACCGCTACCATCTGGGCGATGACCCCTTCGACCCGCACGACAACATCCTGTCCGGGGTGGCCTACATGCGGGAAATGTATGAGCTGTACGGCACGCCCGGCTTCCTGGCTGCTTACAACGCCGGTCCTGCCCGGTTGGACGATTACCTGTCCAACACACGTCCGCTGCCTGATGAAACCCGCCGCTATGTCGCCATGATCGCCCCAAACCTGCTTGGGGTGAGCCCGAACGTTCGTTCCGCCGGAGATCAACTCGCGATAAACAGCCTGCCGATCAATATTCCGCCCGGCAGGCGCTATGGCCGGCCGGTCATGCTGGCCAGCAGTCATGGGAGCGGAAGCCGGATGTCCAGGCGTGGGCAAGTGGAGCTTGCCCAGCTTCCCGAGCCACCAAGGCATGGCAGTTGGGGCAGCCGGCAGTACACGATGGTGATGCCGCCCATGCCGCCGGCATCGCATGGCGGGTTCCACTTGTTCGCTTCAGCCAACGCCGCCGAGGTGGAACCGTCCCGCCACGGTCCGGCCACCACCGGCCAATGGGCCATCCAGGTCGGCGCCTTCGCCAAGCCAGGGATGGCGCATGGCGCGCTGCACTCGGTGCAGGACCATGCGCGGGTCGAACTCGCGGTCGCGCACCCTTATGTGGCAAGCGTGCATCAGGGCCGAGGGCAGCTATGGCGGGCCCGGATGACCGGTATGTCCCACGACGCAGCGACAAATGCCTGCAAGAAGCTTGCCCATGCGCGCACCGCCTGCCTCGTGTTGTCGCCTGAAGGCTAGACCATTGTTTTGGCGAGCGACTTTATCAGCCAGACTGTTCCGGTCAGGCTGATGTTGCTCTGGTCGTGACAGTCGGGCGCGCTGGCTGATTTGGTCAAAGCGGCTTTAAAGGCGGGACTTCGCCCTCTGGCAACGCGACCTGGGCAACATTCAGCACCATCGAAACCAAGCTGTAGTAGCCGACGGCGCCGACAAGATCCATGACGCCACGCTCGCCGAAACGGTCCAGGACCGCGCCATGGCTTCTGTCGGAAACAACGCCGGTCGATAGCAACTCAGTAACGAATTCGTAGACCCTG
>CAXTXZ010000119.1:0-8940 GCA_964248015.1 uncultured Rhodopila sp.
AGGAGCGGCTCGTCGCGCTCTACCGGCAGACCAAGGTCGTCGGGGGCCTCTTCCGGTCGTTAGGCCAGGAGGCGGCCGCGGGGGGGGGCGGGGGTGCGCGGGCCCCCCGCGGGGGGGTGTGGGCTGCACAGCCCACAACGCGTGTTCCAGCCCTCGGATCAGGAAGACGCAGACCGGGACAAGAACAAAAAAGAACACTACGATATAGGGCTTTTGCATGATCGGGTTGAACATGATATAGAAGCAGAAGATGACTTCCATCACAAGCGCAGCGTCGAAAAACCGCTCCAGCTCTATCTCGCCCACCAGTGCGCCTAATCGTGCGCCCTTGAGGCAAAGACGGGCGAAACCCAATAATAGCGTCGTGAACAGCAAGTAGCCCACCAGCCCGCCTTGCGAAAGCATGATGAGAAAATCGGAGTGGATTGGCGCGTCGTCGGTCTGGCGGACGTTAAACCACCAGGGCAGCACATCGGTGACGATGGGATTTATGTTGCCTGAAAAATACTTTCCAAACAAAATCGAGCTGTTTTCGGTCTCTGACCGCAGTGCATCGATGACACCCAGGCGAAAATCGTTATCCGTCTGCGCGTTGAGCACCGACTGCTTGACGTAGGGCTCAGCCGAGTAGACCAATTGCGCGAAGTCGGCGTTGGCCAGAATCCCAAGGTTCGCCAGTAGCATCAGCACGATGCAAGAGATCATCGAAAACCGCAGCAACCGCCTGATTCCCAGCCAGTAGGCAATGATGACACCCAATGAGAGTGCGGCGCCAATGAACAGTGTCGATGTCGGCCGCAGCGCAAGAGAAGCAATCGCGCCAAGAGTGACGAGCGTGAGCAGGGCTTTTCGGCCGGTGAATCCACACAGCAACATTGCGAAGCAGAAGGTGAAGGTCTGCTCCAGAGACGGATAGGCCTCAATTCCCGCCAGATGAGAGAATTGCCAGGCGAGATGACAGAAGGAAGCGAGGCAAAAAACAAACAACAGGAACCTGGATATAATTCGACAATCCAGCCAGATATCCGTGCTGGACACAAGCATCGGCAGTGCGCAGATCATCAGCGGTATCAGGGCCGAACTGTAGGTTGTGACCGGTGGTGAGATAGACCGCGCGTGGGCCAAGGCCACGCAACCGATCAACGCCAGCAGCAGGGGCGCGGCCAGGAACCCGTTCCACCGATTGAGGACATGGCGACTGAACAACAACAAGAACGCCATGAAGAATAACATGAATGCGTAACTATAGGTCAGCAGTCCATCGCCCAGCGGCAGCATGTCTTCCTCTGTCGGTGGCGGCCACACCGCGAAGACGACGAGCAGCACCGCAAGCATGCAACAGGCAAAATGCGCGGCCGGGACTTGGGTGACGTAGGCCGGTCCTCGGAACCTCATGGCGGCGACGGGTCGGCAGCCGTTGCCGCCGGCAGCCCGCCTTCAGCCTGCAACACGTGTCGCAACCGCTCGGCGAACACGCCGACGTTGGGCGACCTGATGATCGTGTCATGCGATCCTTGGCCGTAGCATACGTCAACGCCTTCAGCGAAATCTTTCCAGCCAAGTTCGGGGCCGAGGCCAAGGCCCGTCTCCTCGGGCAGCGCGCGGAACAGGAGGATTTTTCCGTCATGGAATTGCGGGCGATGCGGCGCGAAGATAATCTCCAGGCTGTTGGCGACATAGTTCTCGCGCAAACGGAACGGCACGACGCGGCCACGCCGCGCAAGGAAGCGTGCCCAGCGATAGCGCGGCCATTTCGTCAGCCGACTCATCTGCACAGCCAGTGCCTGTCCTTTGACCAAGCCACGGGCAAGCCTTTCGCGGATTGGGCGCCTTTGCACCTCGGCCCATGCAGGCGGGCAGATCGTGTCGACAAGCGCGACGACGGCGACACGCTCGTTAGCCGCGGAGAGTTGTCGCGCCAGCTCGAAAGCGATCGTGCCGCCAATGGAGTAGCCCAGAAGGAAATAAGGTCCGGACGGTTGCACGCGGCGGATCTCGGCAAGGTAGCATTCGACAAGATCCTCGACCGAGTCGAAGGCGGGAAGACGGCCGTCAATGCCGCGTGCCTGAAACCCGAACAGCGGTTGTTGCGGCCCGAGTTGCCGCGCCAGGTCCGAGAAAATAAGGACGTTCCCTTTTGCGCCATGAATGCAGAACAAGGGTGGCTGGCCATTGGCTTTGGTGATCTCCACCAAAGGGGACCAGGCGACCCCCGTGCTGGACGTTGGCCCTCCCAACGAGGTTGCCCGCTGCTCAGCCAAGAAGGCCGCCAGCCCAGCTACCGTGGGCACCTGGAACAGGCTGGCGAGCGGCAACTCAGCGCCCATCCGTTTCCTGAGCATGGCGACCGACCGGATAGCCAGCAAGGAGTGCCCCCCCAAATCGAAGAAAAAATGATCGTGCCGTCCCACCCGATCAAGCCCGAGCACGGTTTGCCAGATTGCCGCGATCGCCGTCTCGACCGCGCCGATGGGCGCCTCATGCCGCGGCGCATCGGCATTGGCATACTGCGGCATTGGCAGTGCCTTGCGATCAAGCTTGCCGCTCGCCGTCTCGGGAAACGCATCAAGCACCACGAAGGCGCTCGGCACCATGAAGTCCTCCAGGCACCTGGACAGGCGCAGGCGCAGTTCGGGAACGGACAGCTCGGCGTTGTCCTGCGCTGTCAGATAAGCAACGAGCCGCTTGTCACCCGGAATGTCTTCGCGAACGAGAACCACGGCGTTACGGACTCCAGGACAGTCGGCCAGTCTTGCCTCGATCTCGCCCAGTTCGACCCGGAACCCGCGGATTTTCACCTGGAAATCGTCACGGCCAACAAATTCGATCGTCCCGTCGGGCAGGTGCCGCGCCAGATCGCCCGTCCTGTACAGCCGCGCATCGGACCGTTGATCGAACGGGTGAGGGATGAACTTGGCACTGTTGAGTTCCGGGCGCCGCCAGTATCCCCGCGCCACGCCAGTGCCGCCGATATGCAGTTCGCCGATGACCCCCACCGGCACCGGGTTGCGGTGGCTGTCGAGGATAAAGACCTCGTGACTCGAAAAGGGCCGGCCAATCGGAACCGCCGATCGGCCGAAGCGCGGCTGGCAGGTCCAGAACGTCGACCAGATCGATACCTCCGTCGGGCCATAAAGATTGTGCAACGAAGCGCCGGACTTGCGGAAAAACGTTTCGGCCAGTCGCGGCGGCATGATCTCGCCGCCGCAGAAGACATGCCTGAGGGACGTGCACTCCTCCAACGCCTCGTTGTCGAGCAGCGTCTGCAGCAGCGAGGGCACGACGGTCACGCAGGTGATCCCCTGCGCCCTGATCAGGTTGCCAAGTTCAGCGGTCGCCACCAGCGGGTCGGGTGGCGCCAGGACCAGTCGCGCGCCGGCAACCAGGGCCAGGAAGATTTCACACGTCGAGGGGTCCCAGATAAAGGCGCATCTTTGCACCACCCGATCCGCCGGCGTCAGTTGGAACGCCGCCTGCATCGACAGGATGGTGTTGCAAACCCCTCGGTGCGGGATCATGACCCCCTTGGGTTTTCCGGTCGAGCCGGATGTGTAGATCATCGAGGCCAGGGTTGCCGGCGAGGCGATCCGCCCCAGATCCTCTTCGTCGCCGGCAATCTCAGGCAGGCTGGCGTCCGCGCGGATGACCGTGCGACCTGCCGGCAGCACTGGCACATGGCGGCTGTGGGTCAACAGCATGCCGACCTCGGCATCATCCAGGATCATGTCGATCTGCTCCTTGGGAGACGCAGGATCGACTGGCACATAGGCACAGCCGGCCTTGAGGACCGCCAGTATCCCAACCACCATCTCAACTGAACGCTCAAAGCACGCGCCCACCAGGACGTCAGGCCCGACCCCGTTGCGGCGCAGCAGGCGAGCGATGCGGTTCGCTCGTTGGTTAAGCTCGTGGTAGGTCAGGCTTTGCCCGTCGCCGAGGACGGCGATGGCGTCGGGCGTCCGCCTTGCCTGCGCCTCGACCAGTTCGTGCAGGCAGCTATCCGCCTGTTGATGGCCAGCGGCTTGATTCCACTCGACAAGCTGTTGCCGCCTCTCCTGCTCGCTCAGAACCGGGAGCGTGGAGAGTTTGGCGCCGGGGGTGTTGACAATGCCTTCCAGCAAAGTGCCGAAATGGCGCACCATGCGCGCGGCCGTGGCGGGATCGAAAATGTCCGCGCAATACTCCAGGCTGCCTTTCAATCCGTCTGGTCCCCGCCGCAGGAGCAAGGCCAGGTCAAGCCGGCTGCTGTCGCTCTCGACCGCGATCGGCGTCACCAGGAGGTCGCGCATCGCCAGTTCCCCAGCGGCGGAGCCACGCAGGCTGAAGGCGGCACGGGCCAAGGCATCGCCGCCCCTCTGATGCTCGCCGAGCATGGTTTCCCGCAGCGTCTCGAACGGCGGGGCCTGGTTGACGTCCGCTTCAGCGACGGCGTCCCGAACGCATGCCAGAAGCGCCGGAAAATCCGGGTCGCCAGGCAGGTTGACCCGCACAGGAAGCAAATTGGTGAAATGGCCGATGATTTCGGCCATCTCCTGTCGAGGCCGCCTGTCTGAAGGGACGATGACGACGATATCGTCCTGTCGCGTATACCTTCGCAGCAGGGTCTGGTAAGCGGCGAGGAGCGCGACGAACAGGCTGGCCCCGTGCGCTTGGGCGATCGCGGCCAAGCCTTGCTCCACGTCGCTGGCAATCCTCACAGGCTCCCGGCCACGGCGATGAGCGCGGTCCAGGGGACGAGGCCGATCGGCCGGCAAATCGAGGTCAGGCGGCAACGTCGCGAATTTCCCGCGCCAGTGGCCCAGGCTTCGCCGCCCTTCCGCACTCCGCAGCCAGTCGCGTTGCCACTCGACAAAACCTGAGTATTGCAATGCCTGCACGGCACGAGGCGCGCTGCTTCCCGCGACTGACTGGCTGTAGAAACGGCCCAGTTCCCCTAGGAGCACGCGCATCGAAAGATCATCCGCGAACAGGATCGGATGCGCGGCAACGATCAGCCAATGATCATCGTCGTCAAGCCGCAGGAGCGAAACACGTATCAAAGGGCCGGTCGCCAGCTCGAACGGGCGGTCCGCCTCACCTTCCAGCCACGCCTGCGCCAGGACCTCGTGCTCGGCCGCACGGGTTCCGTTCAGGGCCGTGATGCCCAGTGCCAAGGTTGCGCTGTCGCTGACCGAATGAAATGGCTGGCTGTCGCGCAGCGCGATAGCCGCCCGCAGGATGTTGTGGCCGCGCGCGACCTCCCGCAGGCTCCAGTGCAGGGCCTTCATGTCCAGCGGACCGGCCAGCCTGAACGCACGCGCGACGTTGCGGCCTGCTGTCCCGAATTTGCGCTGCCGCCGCCAAACGCCTTGCTGCGCCTCAGAGAGCTGGAAACTCAGCGGCACATGCATGTTGGCGCGCTGCGCTGACGAGGCTGAAGACTTGCCAGCGGGTTTGGGGGCCTCGGCCTGGTTGATCATGCCCGCCGACAAGGGTCAGTGGCTCGCAATTTTACTGTGGCATCACAACGGTCAGGCCGTTTCCGCCACGCGCCGCACGCCGCGGTTCGGCGAATGGCCCATGCGGTCGTAGATCCATCGGTAGGTGTTTTCCAATCCGTCGCGCAGCGCGATATCGGGCGCCCAGCCAATGACCTGGGTGATCAGTTCGTTGTCGCTGTTCCGGCCACGCACGCCTTTCGGGGCATCCAGCTTGTATGAGCGCCTGACCTTGATGCCGGCGATCTCCTCAACCAAGTCAACCAGGCGGTTGATGCTCACCAGTTCCGCGCTTCCCAGGTTCACCGCGTCGGGATAGTCGCTTGCCATGATAAGCTGCGTCCCTTTCAAGCAATCGTCGATATACATGAAGCTTCGGGTCTGCTCCCCATCGCCCCATATCTCGATCTCATGACGCCCGGACAATTTCGCCTCGATCATTTTCCGGCAGATGGCCGCGGGTGCTTTCTCCCGTCCGCCGGCATAGGTGCCCTCGGGGCCATAGACATTGTGAAACCTCGGGATGCGCGTCAGCAAGCCAAAATCTTCGTTGAAATGGCGGCACATCCGTTCGCTGAACAGCTTTTCCCAGCCATAGCCATCCTCGGCCATGGCCGGATAGGCATCGCTTTCCTTCAGCGGGACGACCTCGGCCTCCGTCTGCTTTTCGGCGTTGTAGACGCAGGCGGACGACGCGAACAGGAAGCGGCGCGCGCCATGGCGTTGCGCCGCCATCAGCATGTTGGTGTTGATAAGGACCGACAGCATGCATTCGGCCTTGTGGGTTTCGATGAAACCCATGCCGCCCATGTCCGCCGCCAGGTTATAGACCCAAGCCGCGCCTTCGCAGACGTCATGCGCCACGGAACGGTCTTTCAGGTCGCCCCGCCGATTGTCCGCCGCCGCGAACACCTGGTACCACTCGTGCAGCGGCTTGATATCGACCGCGCGCACATTTTCATGGCCTTGACGCAGCAGGTCAGCAACAAGGTGTCCGCCGATAAATCCTCCGGCGCCTGTCACGACAACCAGATCTCGTTTATCAATCATCTCAGACCTCCTGGGCGACTGTTACATGAAGACCGTCTGATGATCCCCGATCAGACCACCGGAACGGCGCGGGCGACGAAATGAGCGGCTCAAGCCGGGCGTTGCGCCACAACAAGGGAATGCCAGACGGCGGCGGGCATTGCGCCGTGTCAGATTGCCGCGCGGCCCGCCGATGCCGTTTCGAAGAACCGGCCTGATTCGGAGCAAACGAATGGCCGGCGCCGCCAATGCCCAAATCCGTCCAGGAACGACCGAGTGATTCCATGTCAACATGTTGGCTGCGCGCGGTTTTTGCCTCCCGGGGACTTGGGCTGTAGCAAAGTCAGTTTTGCTGCATTAACGACCGGCAAGACGGGAGGCCTTCGCACGGAAAGCTGCTCAGTAAATAATCGCACATCCTGCCTTTTAGTATAGAGACTGCAAATTTTTCCTGGCTAACAAGCTAACGCAAGGATTCAGGGGCAGTAAAGTCTAAATCACGATCATTTAGAAGACCGTCATCCTCAAATACACGTGTGCGAGTACAGCGCAGAGATTATTATTCAGTATCGATAATGATAAAACAATCTATTGGTGTATCCGACGCATATATTCCCTTAAATGAAGATGTACTGCCGCTTGGCTGGCGAGCCACATGCGATAGTCATCAGCAGCACAGTCAATTAAGCGTGACAAGGCGGCATGGTTGTCGATCACTGTATTGACCCATTGATCTTCATCTAAATAAGCTGGCTCCATACCAAACACGAGGTTGTATTGATGCTTAAGTCATGTGCGCTTAGGCTCATTTAGATTGGATTTTACTTGCGATGATTGCGGTCATCCGTCATGGCGCGCCAGCGCATTCGACGCAAGCTGATGACGGCCGATGATTAATTCCACTGGTTTGGCCGAGGGCGCCTTTACATTCCACTCACTCGCAATCCCTTCGCGAAAACAGGCTGCCGCCAGCATTGTGGAACGGCGCCTGTTGCAGGCATGGGATGGAGCGGCCGTGTTCGCCACAGGCATGGTTTGCGCCTTCCTGTACACAACGGTGCAACCCCATGAGCCTTTGCTGTCGACGCCCCCAGACGGCTTCATGCTTATCGCCATGCGGATATCGTTGGTCGCCAGTCTCATCGCGCCACTCGTCTTCCGGCGCGTGCGGCTCTCAGGGGCCGACATAGTCTGGCCAAACCTGCTGGGACAGGTCGCGGCACAGCTTGGCATCCTGATTGGTTTGCTGCTCGCGATGGGGTTCTCGGTGCAGGCGCTCGTGTATGTCCCCCGGGCTTGGGCGTCCATGTGGTCCGTAGCCATAACGTTGTCGGTCTTTGGCGGCCGGCTCCTTGTCCTTGCGCTCCGCCACCAGGATTATGCCAGGCCGAGCGGCCTTCTGCGGCAGAAAGTCGTCATATTGGGCGAAATGTTCGCCGCGGACGCCCTTCACCTGCACCTTCAAGGTTCCCCCGGCCTTGGCCTGGAGATTGTGAAAGTCTTTCATGACTGCAACAAATTAAGATCGCTGCAAGACTGCATCATTGATTTGGTTGACTATGGCAAGCGCCATCCGGTCGATCGCGTGCTGCTCGCTCCCGGCGACATGACGGACCCGGAGCTGTTGCGAAACGTTGTTAATCAGCTCAAGGCGCTCAGCGCGGATGTCATGTTGTGCCCATACCTGCTCGGGGGGAAGAATTTCCATCCGGAACTTGTGCATCTGGCGGGCGTGCCATTCGTGCTGCTCGCCAGCCGGCCGCTCGATCTCGGGTCCCTTACCCTCAAGATCATTGAAGACAAGGTTCTGGCGGCTTTGCTGCTTGCGCTCATCTTCCCTTTGATGCTCGTCATCGCAATCACCATCCGGCTCGACAGCCCCGGTCCGGTGCTCTTCCGCCAGCGGCGGTACGGTCTGAACAACGCCGAGTTCGAAATCTGGAAGTTCCGCACGATGACGTCCGCGCCTGATGCGTCGGGCGGGAGGGAACTACGTCAGACCGAGCGTTCCGATGCTCGGCTGACACGCGCGGGACGTTTCCTCCGGCGGTCAAGCCTCGATGAGTTGCCGCAGCTCTTCAATGTCCTGCGCGGCGACATGTCGCTGGTTGGGCCTCGGCCCCATCCCATCACGATGCGCACCGAAGGTCGCCTGGGCTCGGAGATCGCGGCGGACTATTGCCACAGGCATCGCGTCAAGCCTGGGATGACAGGCTGGGCGCAGATCAATGGATCGCGCGGCGCCACCGGGACAACGGAGCAGATTCGCCAGCGGATAGAGTTCGATATACTCTATATTGAACACTGGTCGATATTCCTCGACCTGAAAATACTCGTTTTGACTCCGGTCAGCCTGTTCCTGAATAATGACAATGCCTCCTAGTGTCCTGGTTCAGAAGTTCGTATGGCGGAAGTTTTGATTTCGTTGAGCAGG
>CAXTXZ010000120.1:0-8909 GCA_964248015.1 uncultured Rhodopila sp.
ACAAGCATTTCAAGGCGTTTTACCTCTGCGGGATCGGGCGCGAGTATCGCGACTGCTTTGCTGATCTGCCGCATTATGACCGCTTCATCAGCCTGATGCCGCGTCTGTTCGCGCCGCTGATGGTCCTGCTGCACAGCCTGGGCGGCGAGCAGACCGGCATTTACTTCGCCGACTCAACCAAGCTCGCCGTCTGCCACAATCGCCGCATCCACCGCCATCAGGTCTTCGAGGGCCTGGCGGCGCGCGGCAAGACCAGCATGGGTTGGTTTTTCGGGCTCAAGCTGCACTTCGTCATCAACCACAAAGGCCAGGTCATGGCGCTGAAGATCACCCCAGGCAACACCGCCGACAGCACCGTGCTGGATGACATGACCAGGCACCTGACAGGCAAGCTCTGTGCCGACAAGGGCTATGTCGGCCACGCGCTGTTCACCACCCTCTGGCAGCGCGGCCTGCACCTGATCACCGGCATCCGCCGCAACATGAGGAACTATCTGACGCCCATGGCCGACAAGATCATGCTGCGCAAACGCTTCCTCATCGAGACCGTGCTCGATACCTTGAAATCCGAGATGGGCCTCGAGCATTCACGCCACAGGTCCGTCACGAACGCCATGGTCCATGTCCTCTCCTGCCTCGTTGCCTACGCCTTCAGGCCCGGCAAACCTTCTATCTCCCTCAACGGCAAACAGATCGAGGCTTATCCGTAGTTGGGGTTAATAACACTAATTTGGTGCATCAAAGCACAATCGTGCTCTCAGTCTGCATGCAGATGCCTTTACTGGTAGCCGTCGCCGAGGCCGAGCGCCGCACTGGCCTGCCGGTTATAATTGCTTCGGTTTACATAATGTTCCGGATGCTCGGCCCTAAGGCTATCGCCCAAATTCCGGAATGCCGCTGTCCAGCCGCCACGGCAGCACTGAGACGCAGCGGCTTCGCGGGCTGGCCAACTGATCTAATCATGGCACGGGCAAGCCGCCGTCTGTTCCAATAGCGACTTGCCACTGGTCCCAGGCAGGAACCAGCAAGATTGCAGCTAACGCAGCACCTCCTTGTTAATAACGTTGTCCCGGTTCGGATCACCGTCCAGAATGGACAGGATGTTCTTTGCCGTTGCCACCGCCATGGCCGCAACTGCCTCCACCGTCACGCCAGCCATGTGCGGCGAGGCGATGACAGTCCCCAGGGTCAGTAGATCGTTGTTCACAGGCGTTGGCTCCTCCTCGAACACGTCAAGGCCGGCGCCCGCCAGATGGCCCGACGTCAGAGCGGCGTATAAGGCCGGTTCATCGATGATGCCCCCGCGCGCGGTGTTGACAATGAACGCCCCTTTTTTCATGCGCCCCAGCCGAGCCGCATTGAAGAGTCCGATCGTCTCAGGGTTTTTCGGGCAATGGATCGAGACAAAGTCAGCACGCGGCAAGGCAGTGTCAAGATCGCTGACCGGCTCGCAGCCCGCCGCCCTGATCGTCTCGGCTTCAACATAGGGGTCGTATATCAGAACGGTCATGTCGAAGCCGGCGCAGCGCCTGGCGGAGCGGGCGCCAATCCGCCCGAAGCCGACGATCAGCACTGTCTTGCCGGCCAGTTCCATGGGCAGCCCGCCGTGGCGATCAGCCCAGCGGCCGTCCTTCACCAGCCGATCCAACGCGGCGTTCTTCTTCGCCAGAGCGATCATCAGATGGAACGCCTGCTCCGCGACCGAGGTGGAGTTGGCGGTGCCAGCAACCATCAGCGGCACGCCTCGGGCGGTCAGCGCCGGGACCTCCACCGCATCGTAACCAACGCCAATGCGGGCAACCACGTGCATGGCTGGGGAGGCATCCATCTCCGTCTGGCGATAGGGCGTGCCTGACAACGCGATGCCGGCGCAGTCGGCCAGCAGCGGCAGAAGGTCAGCCTGCCTGATGCCGGCCGGATAAATCACGGTCTCGATGTCTTCGCGCTCCTTGATCAGGTTGACGCCCTGCTGGCCCATCGTATGCGGCAGCATGACCTTGCGCTTGTTTGTGGCCATTCGACGTGTTTCCTTCCAGTTCGTGTCGCAGGGCAGCGCCCGGTTTCGATTCATGCCCGGTTGTCGCCTCATTCGCCGCATCAGGCAACCGCCACGGCGCCCTGACACCGGCTTCAGGTTACGGGCAACGCCGGGGAATCCCTTGGCGCCCAAGCGCAGGCTCTGTCTTGGCATGAATCAGGGCATGTCGGTAACGTGACCGTTAATGACACAGGGCTTCGTGTCGTTCAGCACATCGGCCCCGATGTTCATCGCCAAGGCAGTTGCGCTACACGTAATGGACCAACAGAGACAAGGCTCCCTTCCATGCCCAACTCCCCCGACCTGATCGTCATCGGCGGCGGCCTGGTGGGCGGCGCGATCGCCTGGGGGGCGCAGGCCAAAGGCGCCAGCGTCGTGCTGCTGGATGAGGGTGACATCGCCTTCCGCGCCGCCCGAGGCAATTTCGGCCTCGTGTGGGTGCAAGGCAAAGGCGGAGGCATGGCGCCCTATGCGCACTGGACCCGCCACTCGGCGGCGATGTGGCCGGATCTCGCCGCCAGCCTGCAAGCCGCCACTGGGGTTGACACGGCGCTGCGCCAGCCCGGCGGGTTGGCGTTCTGCCTGTCGGATGATGAGTACGAGCAGCGCGAGGGCCTGCTCCGCCGCATGCACAACGAAAGCGGCGACAGCGGCGCCCGGATGCTCGGCCGCGCGGAAACCCATGACATGGTCCCGGGCCTTGGGGACGCGGTCGTCGGCGCTTCCTTCTGTCCGATCGACGGCCATGCCAGCCCGTTGCATCTGCTGCGGGCGCTGCACCAGGGCCTCGACTACCGGCCGAACCGGAAGGTCCACCGCATCGACGCCGCGCCCCACAGCTTCTCCGTGCATTGCGGAAACGAGACCTATCATGCGCCGCGCCTTGTCATCGCCGCCGGCCTTGGCAGCCGCGACCTGGCGCCTTTGGCCGGGCTGGACATGCCGGTGTCTCCCTTGCAAGGGCAGATCATCGTCACCGAGCGGGTGCGCCGCCTGCTCGACTTCCCGACGCACCTGCTGCGGCAGACCGAGGAAGGCGCCGTCATGCTGGGCGACAGCCAAGAGGATGTCGGCTTCGACATCACCACCAAGGTGGCGGTGCTGCAAAAGATCGCGGAGCGCGCCACGCGGATCTTCCCCGCGCTGCGGGATGCCTCGATCATCCGCATGTGGGCGGCGCTGCGGGTGATGTCCCCTGATGGCTTCCCGATCTACGAGCAGTCCGAGCGGTATCCGGGCGCGTTCGCCGCGACCTGCCACAGCGGGGTGACGCTGGCTGGCGCGCATGCCCTGACGCTGGCGCCGGCCATTCTGGCGGGCGACCTGCCGCGGACGCTGTCGGCGTTCGGCAGCGCACGGTTCCATGCCAGCCAAGCAGCCTGAACCTCTGAGGTGGCCGGCCTTTTGACCGGAGCCATCGCTGCTCCTCACAAGCCCTCAGTTAAGTCGGCGAAGCCCCGAAAGAGCGGCGAACGGATGCGGCTCGGCCTCTGCCTCCGCTTCCCCCAACGTGGCGCCTGGCATGCGCGGATAGGGATCAAGCGCGAGGCCCAGTTGTTCAGCCGCTGCCTCCCCCAAATCGATAAGGTTGCCCTCGAACGGGATCTCGTCATCGGCTTCCGGATCAATGTCGTCCGATTCCTCGCCAGAGGGCACGAAGCGGACCTGGAAGGTTTCTTCCAGCGGCGCCTCGAAGTCCTCCAGGCTGACGACGCAGGTCTGGGTAATGCCCGCCCGCAGATGACCACGGGCGAGGACGGTGTCGCGACCCTCCCGCATCAGGTGGAAAACGCAGGACACGGCCTGGACCGCCGGCAGCTTCATGCGAATGGCCAGGGCGGCGCATTCGGCCGGCGTGGCCTCGACGGCCAGGGTCAGCCCTTGCGGGCCGATGCGGTCAAGCGACACGGGACGATGGAACTCGGGGGTCATGCCAGCCTCGGGAGAAATGGCGACGTGATAACGATGTTCGACAGGCGCTGGCCCACGGAGAGGCTGGCCATCAGCGGGCCGCTTCCTCGGCAGGCAGGAAGTGGGCGTCGCCAAGCATAAGGGCCTGCTGCGATTGGCTGGAAAGACAGGCCGACTGGGCGCGAGCGAGCTTCACGAGGGCGGCGGGCGAACCCTCGGGCGGTTCGGCGCCGCGCCAAAGGTTGCGGCCCAGCGCTGCCGCCAGTGCCGCATCGTTGTCCCAGGCGGCGGCGTAGGCGGCGGCGCGTCCGTGGAACGCTTCCCACATCGCGCGGTTGCGCTTGCCGACGGACATGTCGCCCACGCCCATCTCCCGCAGGTTGATGTCCATGTCCAGGAACATCGCGTCGAAAACCGCCTGGGCCATGGCCGAACCCGATTGCGCCTGCTCGGGTTCCGTATCCTGGTTCAGCCGGCGGATCAGCAGGTACACGTGCAGGCCGATGGCGTCGAAGCGGCCGTCCAGCGTGTCCGGGATGCCGGTCGAGGCATACAGGAACGGGTTGCGGGCAGCGGTGACGGCTGTCCCGTAGAGTTGGAAGGCGGCTCGCTCATGCTTGCCGCGCCTGCTGAAGAAACCCGCCAAACGATCCTCTATACCTCATTGACACAGCCGGGGCGGCCATGACAGGCACGCCATAGATAGCACCGGCTGGCGGTTGATCCAGCCGGCAACCGGAATTCGCGGGAAATCGATCAGACATGCCAGCCCATTGCCGCCACTTGCTGCTGTTGTCCGGCCTGCTGTTGTCTTCCTGCGGATGGCTGATGCCGGCGCCACAGGTGCGCGGCAACAAGGTGGACCCCGAGCAGTTGAAGGAGCTGGTGCCCGGCACCTCCACCAAGGCGGACGTCACCGCCGTGATCGGATCGCCCACGGCGCATGGGACGTTCGACAACAACACCTGGCTTTACATCAGCGAACTGACGCAGCAGCGCATTGGCCGCACGTTGGGCGAACTGGACCAGAACGTCATCCAACTGGATTTCGACGAAAACGGCGTGCTGCGGGATATCCAGAAGCGTGGCAAGGATGATGCATTGGCGGTTGCGGTCGTCACGCGGACGACGCCTTCTCCCGGAACCGAGGCCTCGTTCATGCAGCAGTTGCTGGGCAACATTGGCCGGTTCAATCCGACGGGCGGTGCGTCACCCGGCCCGGGTGGCGGCGCGCCCACGCCCTCGCCATGACAATCTTGCGTATGACAGCCTTGCCTTGGTCCAGGGCCTTGGGCAACTCTCGCCTTTCATAAACAGCGCCTGATCCCAGGATCGCGCTCCCTCCAGCTTTGAACAGGTCTTTGTCATGGACGTTTTCCAGCCCAACGTGCTTTCGGCCGCGGATGCCCTCGCGCTGCGCTATGGGATGGAGGCCGCCCCGCGCACGGGTCCGTGGAACGAGCAGATCGCGCTGCTGCTGTCGCATCGCTCGGTGCGCGGCTACCGCCCGGATGCCTTGCCAGCGGGCACCTTGCAGACACTGGTCGCGGCGGCGCAGTCGGCGGCCACCAGTTCGAACCTGCAAACCTGGTCGGTGATCGCGGTGAGCGATCCCGAGAGGAAGGCGGCGCTGGCGAAGCTGGCGAATGGCCAGAAGCATATCGAGCAATGCCCGCTGTTCCTGGTCTGGGTCGCGGACATCTCGCGCAACCAGCGCCTGGGCGAGCAGGAAGGCGTGACGCTGGAGGTCATGCCATACCAGGAGACGTTCCTGGTGGCCGCGATCGATGCGGCCTTGGCGGCGCAAAACGCGGTTGTGGCGGCGGAATCGCTAGGGTTGTCAACAGTGTATATCGGCGCGCTGCGCAACAAGCCGCTGGATGTCGCGAAGGTTGTTGGCCTGCCCCCTGGCGCGTTCGGCGTGTTCGGCCTGTGCGTCGGCTACGCGGCCTCCGCCGCGGCGAATGAAGTCAAGCCCAGGCTGCCGCAAGACATCGTGCTGCATCACGAGGCCTATGACGCCGCCGGCGAGCAGCCGCGCCGGGCGGCTTATGACGCGCTGATGAGCGCATTCTCCACGCGCAATGAAATGGCCGCGGATACCTGGACGAAGCGGGTCATCGGCCGGATGGGCAAGCTGTCGGCGATGTCGGGACGCGATACGTTGGTCACGGCCCTGAACAAGCTAGGGTTCGACCTGAAATAGGAAAGGCGTGTTCTCAGCAAGCGAAAGCGCTTAGGCCGGTTGATGCTCAGCCCGGCCTTCGGATGGCACTGGATCAGTCTTTATCCGGGCCACTGTAGCCGTCGCTCGTCCTGTAGCGGGCGACGTCTTTGGCACCCGATGCCAACCGCAATTCACCGCGCCCCAGCATGTGGTTCACATGGGCCAGCACCTCGCCAAAGGCAAAGCCCGTCTGGTGCGCGTCGAGCGGCCGGGTGAACAGCACCGGCACGATCTCCGCCACCGACAGAGGCTTGCCGCGGCACGCCTTGGCGATTTCACCGCAGCGTTGCGCGTGGTGCGCGATCAGTTCCTCGATCCGGTCATGCAGCCCGTGAAACGGCAGCCCATGCCCCGGCAGCACCAGCACATCGGACGTCACGGCCGCCTTGATGGCGCGCAGGGACGTCAGATAGATGCCAAGGGCATCCAGGTCCGGCTCCATCGGGTGCACGCTGACGTTGGGCGAGATGCGGGCGATGACTTGATCGGCGGCCAGGAACACCTTGTCCTGCGGCCGGTAGAGCATCGCCTGTTCCAGGGAGTGGCCGCCTCCGGTTAGTACCTGAAAGTCGCGATCGCCGACAGTCAGCGTGTCGCCATGCTTGATGCGGTGATACGACACCGGCACGCCGGTCGTGCGGCGCAGGTACTCATGACCGCGGCTCAGGACAATTTCCGTCGCCTCGGCTGACAAGCCATGGCGCTGGTAAAACGGCCGGAACACCAACTCCCCATGATCAGCGGGCGCGTATTGGATCATGGCGCTGTGCAGGTATTCCGGGCGCGGCATCGCCATCTTCAGGTCGAACCGCTCGCACAGCCAGCCGGCCAGTCCAACATGGTCGGGATGGAAATGCGACACGATCAGCGATTTCAGCTTCTGACCCTTGAGAGGGCCAAACAGCGCGCTGTCCCACGCCTGCTTGCATGCGTCGGTGCCAAGGCCGCTGTCGAACGCGGTCCAGCCATCCTCGTTTCGTATCAGGTAGATGTTAACATGATCAAGCCGGTAGGGCAGGGGCAGGCGCAGCCAGCGGATGTCGGCCGTGACCTCGGCCAGTTCCCCGGGTGCGGGCGGAGCGGCAAATGGGAATGTCAGTGCTGACGGCTGTAAGGGCTGCATCCGCACTAGCTAGCAAACAAGACAGGCGCAGGATACGGGAAGCTCGATCTTTCAGAGGATCAAGCCGAAACATTGTTCAAAGGCCGCAGCCTGACATTGGATCGCTGCCTTGCGACGCCGGCGCATGAATTTCGGCGGCAGTCGCTCTCGCAACCCGCCTCTAGCGTGGCCGGACAAGGCATTCCATAGTTGGCATGGTATCAGAACCGGAGGCACTTCATGGCAACCCAGTCAAAGCTCGAACATCGTGCCCTTGGCAAAGGCGGCTTGAGCGTTTCCGCGATCGGCCTTGGCTGCATGTCGCTTTCCGGCGTTTATGGCGCGGCCGATGACGCGGCTTCAGAGGATTTGATCCGCCACGCCATCGACCAGGGTGTCGATCACTTCGACTCTTCGGACATGTATGGCTGGGGCCACAATGAGCAGGTGCTGGGCCGCGCGCTGAAAAGCCGTCGCGACCAGGTCGTGGTGGCTACGAAGTTCGGCCAGATCCAGCGCCCGGGACAACCGAATGGCGTCAACGGCCGCCCGGAGTACGTCCAGCAGGCGTGCGAGGCCAGCCTCCAGCGCCTGGGCATCGAGGTCATCGACTTATACTACCAGCACCGCGTCGACCCCGCCGTTCCTGTCGAGGACACTGTCGGCGCAATGGCGAAGCTGGTGCAGCAGGGCAAGGTGCGTTTTCTCGGGATGTCTGAAGCGGCGCCCGACCGCATCCGACGCGCGCACGCGGTGCATCCGATCGCGGCGGTGCAGACCGAATACTCGCTGCTCTACCGTGAGGAAGCCGAGCAGACACGGGAGACAACCAGGGAACTGGGTATCAGCTTCGTCGCCTATTCGCCACTAGGGCGCGGCTTTTTGACCGGGGCGATCAAGACTTTCGCGGACGTTGACGGACGCCGGGCGGCGCATCCACGCTTTCAGGAGGAGAACTTCGCCCAGAACCGTGCCCTGGCAGCGAAGATCGAGCAGATTGCCGAAACAAAAGGCTGCACGCCAGCACAGGTAACTCTGGCATGGCTTCTGGCTCAGGGACCGGATGTGGTGGCAATCCCAGGCACTCGCTATCCGGCTCGGCTGGACGAGAATATCAGCGCCCTGGATGTCGTTTTATCGCCGGACGATGTCATGCGGATCTCGGACGCCGTGCCTACTGGCGCGGCTGCGGGCACGCGCTATCCGGCGGGCGGAATGAGGGGGGTTTTCATCTAAGATAAACCAATCGCAATAACCCAAACTTCCGCCAGCGACAGAGCGTTTTAGGGGTATGTTGGCACCAACGTGAAACTTGCTGTTGCTGGAAACACTGGCAGCGCCCGCTATGCATTGGCTGATTCCCATGCGTGGTGCATAAACGGCAGGCAAGATAACCTGTTTTAACGTGTCTCTGATTTGGCATGCCATTTGCGGCTCGACCCAAGGATACCAACGCCGGGCAAGCGCTGCTCGGCTGGTCAAGCGCATGGAATGGGGCCGCATGTTTCACCTCGGATGGTTCGTTGGAAAAGGCTACTCGGTCCACGCCTGGAACCAGCCTTGGTCAGGCGCCATCGGCGCCGACTGGATGGAACCAGACCTTTACATGGACCTTGCCCGCGCGCTGGCGC
>CAXTXZ010000121.1:0-8906 GCA_964248015.1 uncultured Rhodopila sp.
AAACGGTCAATCAATCGGTCCGCCTCGGCGCGATCGGCTCTTATGTGGGCGCCTTGGCGGTTGCGTGCGCCGGATGTCAGGTAGAACCGTTCGTATTGCTCGTTCCGGCTCGCCAGGGCGCTGCCGGCGAAGTCCCAGCCCAGGCGAAAGACCCGAGCGCGCTCTTCCGCCGTCACATCGCCAGCGCCGCGCAAGTACTTGTCGATCAGCGGACGCAACTGCGAATCGGCCAATTGCGCGGCGGTGGGCGTCGCCAGGACGTTGTGCGAGCCGATCAGCCGGATGATCTCGTTAACGCGGGGAAACCAGTAAGGCAGCGTGGCGCGCAGCGCGTCCATCGGCCGGCGGTCGAGGAACCAGCAGCCGTTGCCGTATTCAAACGCCCCGGTCTCGCCGGCCTGGATGGCGGCGCGCGTCAGTTCAGCGTAGGACCAGATTTCGCCAAGCATTTGCTGCGTGACGGGATCGGTGGCGCCGATGGACTCGGCCATGCGGGTGGCGATGCCCCAGGCGAACTCCAGCTTGGTCCAGGCGCGGATCATCGTCTGGTGCATGGCGTTGCCGCGCCAGCTTGCCGACATGACGCTGTTGTAGACGGGCAGGTTGCCGTCGATGAAGATGCGGTCGCGCGGCACCTCGACGTTGTCGAAGATGACGAAGGCGTCCTGCTCGTCGAAGCGGCCGGAGAGCGGATGGTCGAAACGGTTGCCCGGCATGGCGACGCTGTCGCGGCAGATGAATTTCAGGCCGGGCGTGTCCATCCGGATGCAAAACGACAGGGCGTGGCGGCGGCTGGCGTCCGGCATGGGCTGGCTGGGGTAGACGGCGATCTCGTCCGAGAAGGGCGCCAGGGTGGCCAGCACCCGCGCGCCGCGCACCAGGATGCCGTGCGCGGTGTCTTCCACCTTGTGCAACTGGGTGTCGTCGAAGCCGCTGGGAACCACGCCCTTGGATTTGTCAACGGTGGCATGGACCAGCGTATGGGTCAGGCTGAGGTCGGAGCGCGCCAGTGTCTTTTGGAACGCGACGAGGTTGCTGGCGCCCTGCCCGTTGCCGTTGATGCCCCACTCGTCCGAGCGGCCGGCGAAGCCGGCGTATGTCACGTTCATGTAGTCGGGCGTGCGTCCCATCAGGCCGACGGAGAACTCAGCCACCCGGCGCAGCGCCTTGTGACGGCGCAGCAGGTCGTCCCGGCAACGCGGGATCAGGTGGCTGACCGCGATCGGCTCGCCGGTTTCCGGGTCGGGCATCAGGCAGTCGTCGGGGTGTTCGTGGTGCAGGTCGAAGACGGCGGCGATGGCCTCGGCCGCGCCGCGCAGGGCGGGGTGTTCGGTGGGATCAGTGATGCGGTCAGCGCCAAGCCACACCTGGCGGGAGTCGCGCAGGCCGCGCAGGAATTGGGCGCCGGTGCGGGCGGGCATCTACGGGTTCCTCCGACTTGTTTACCTTGGAGGCGACCTTAAGGCAGTTCTCCGCCGCTCGCGAGGGTGGCCGGATGGGTTGGCCGTATGGCCATGGCGGTCAGCCATCATATGGAGGGCAAAATTTCACGGCACGCCGACGACCGCGCCCAGCGTTTCGCCGATCGGGCGGTTCAGCACGAGGTCGGCGATCCCGTCCAGCCCGGTCTCCTGCAAATTGAGGATCACCAGCTTCGCGCCGTTGTGCTTCGCCAGTTCCGGGAAACCCGCCGCCGGATAGACCACCAACGACGATCCAATCGCAATGAACAAATCCGCCAGCAACGTCTCACGCTCCGCTCGGCGCATCTCGTTCACCGGCATGGACTGGCCGAACGAAATGGTCGCCGTCTTCACCCAGCCGCCGCAGGCGCAATGCGGCACGATCCGGTCGGTTTCGAAGTCGACCCTGAGCGCCTCGATTTCGTAGCGCGTGCCGCACTCCAGGCAGTGCGCGTAGGTGGTGTTGCCGTGCAACTCGATCACCTTGTCGTCGGGAATGCCGGAATCCTGGTGCAGGCCATCGATGTTCTGCGTGATCACGGCGGACGCCTTGCTGGAGCGTATCAGTTCCGCCACCGCGCGGTGCCCCCGGTTTGGCGATGCCTGGCGCAGCGTCGGCTCCATCTCGAAGCGGCGGGGCCAGGTTTCGCGGCGGGCGCTGTCGGAGCGCATGAAATCCGAAAAGTCGATTGGCCGCTGCTTGGTCCAGGCGCCGCCAGGGCTGCGAAAGTCAGGGATGCCCGATTCGGTGCTGATGCCGGCGCCCGTGAACAGGGCAATGCGGTCCGCCCGGTCGATCATCCGGGCAAGTTCCCTCAGGTCGTGATCCATCGGCCCAATCTCTCAGCGGAGTCATGTTGACAGCTTGCGCGGTTAGCCGCGGGGGTTTGATTGGTTCATGGTAAAGCCTCATCCGTGTCCCGGCCAGTCCCTGCTATCCTTGATACGGGTGCGTCGCGCCAGCTTGGCATGGGAGAGAGAGTTAACATGTGCCTGATATGCATGAGGAATTGTTCATGAAGCCGATCCGGTTCGGGGTCTGGGCGCTGGTGCATGGCAGCCGGGCCGCCTTGCAGGACCCGGAAGAACCCTATGACGCTTCATGGGAGCGCAACCTGGCGCTGGTGCAGGAAGCCGAGCGGCTGGGATACGACAGCACGCTGGTGGCGCAGCACACGGTCAATCCGCACCATGCGCCCAACGACCAACTGGAGGCCTGGACCGCGTCGGCCGCGCTGGCGGCGGCGCCCAGCCGGATCGAGATCATCGCGGCCATCAAGCCGACGCTTTACCATCCCGTTGTGCTGGCGAAGATGGCGCTGCAGATCGAGCATATCAGCCGTGGGCGGTTCGCGATCAACCTAGTCAACGCCTGGAACCGCCCGGAACTGGAGAAGGCCGGCATCCCTTTCGCCGAGCATGACGAACGGTATGAGTATGGCCGGGAATGGATCTCCGTTGTCGCGCCGCTGATGCGGGGCGACGCGGTGACGTTCAAGGGCCGGCATTTCAACGTCACCGACTACGCCTTGCGTCCCACCGACCCGTATCGGGCCAGGCCGCTGATCTACGTGGGCGGCGAGTCTCAGCCGGCCCGCGCGCTGGTCGCTGATCATGGCGATGTCTGGTTCATCAATGGCCAGCCGCTTGATGATGCGCGCGCGCTGATCGACGACGTTGCTTCGCGTCCCCGGCTTGGAGCGCCAGTGCGGTTCGGGCTGTCGGCGTTCGTCATCGCCCGCGAAACCGAGGCCGAGGCGCAGGCGGCGCTGGCGCGGCTGTTCGCGCTGGCGCAGAAGGACGCGCCGATCCGGGCCGTGCAGCGGGCGAACACCGATCCCGCCTCGGTCATGGCGCGGACCATGGCCAAGGCGCCGCGCGTCGGCAGCAATGGCGGCACCGCCGCCGGGCTGGTCGGCAGCCATGATCAGGTGGCGGCGCGCATCCGCCAGTTCCATGCCGCCGGGATAGAGTTGTTCATGCTCCAGTTCCAGCCGTTCGAAGCAGAAATGCGGCGTTTCGCGGCGGAAATCATGCCGCGTGTCCTCGCGCTTTGAAGCCGCCTGGTTTGCGGCTAAAACAGCCGCCGGATCAGCGTCGGAGCGAAGGCACATGACCGAGAGGCGGCAACTGCGGCTGGGGGCGTTCATGCGCCCGGTCAGCATACACACCGCGTGGTGGCGCTATCCTGGCGCCTATCCTGACGCCAACTTCAATTTCCGCCACATCGCCCGCTTCGCGCAGACGCTGGAGCGGGGCAAGTTCGACGCGTTCTTCATGGCCGATCACCTGGCTTTGCTGAACATGCCGATGGACGCGTTGAAGCGCAGCGCGACCGCCACATCCTTTGACCCGATGACCTTGCTGCCGGCGCTGGCCGTGGTGACGGAGCGGCTGGGATTGATCGCCACCGCGTCCACGACCTTCAACGACCCCTATCATATCGCGCGCAAGTTCGCCTCGCTGGATCACATCAGCAACGGACGCGCGGGATGGAACCTGGTGACGACGTCGAACCCGGACGCGGCGCTGAATTTTGGGCTAGACGAGCATGTCGAGCATGCCGAGCGCTACCGCATCGGGCGGGAGTTCTTTGATGTGGTCACTGGCCTGTGGGACAGTTGGGCGGATGACGCCTTCATCCGCGACGTCGAGAACGGCATCTACTTCGATCCCGAGCGGATGCACGTGCTGAACCACAAGGGTCCGCGTTTCTCGGTTCGCGGCCCGCTGAACATCGCCCGTCCGGTGCAGGGCTGGCCGGTCATCGTGCAGGCCGGCGCGTCGGACGCGGGACGCCAGGTCGCCGCTGAAACGGCCGAGATGGTGTTCGCCGCCGGGGGTCCGCTTGCCGATGCCCGCGCCTATTACGCCGACGTCAAATCCCGCCTGCTTCCGCTTGGCCGCCACCCGGACCACCTGAAGATCCTGCCGGGCGCGCTTGTGGTGGTGGGCGAAACCGCCGCCGAGGCGAAGCGGAAACGCGACCTGCTGGACAGCCTGGTGCACCCGGACAGCGGCATGGGGTCGCTGTCGATCGCGCTGGGCTGCGATGCCTCGGCGTTCGACCTGGACGGCCCGCTGCCGGAGATACCGGAGACGAACCAGAGCAAGAGCGGACGCCAGCGGGTGATCGACCGCGCCCGGAAGGACAACCTGACGGTGCGGCAACTGGCGCAGATCGCGGGCGGCTATGGCGGCCTGTCGTTCACCGGCACGCCGAAGACGATCGCCGACGAGATGGAGGAATGGCTGCTCACCGACGCCTGCGACGGCTTCAACGTGATGTTTCCCTATGTCCCCGGCGGATTGGACGATTTCGTCAACCTCGTTGTGCCGGAGTTGCAGCGCCGCGGCCTGTTCCGCGCCGAGTATGAAGGGCGCACGCTGCGGGAGAACCTGGGGCTGCCCCGCCCGAGGAACCAGTTCTTCCCCGAAGGGTAGAACGACAGGCGGCTGAACCGGTGTCGCCTTGGCTGTGTCAGGCGATACCGGTCCGGCTTTGTTTGGGCCGTCGATTCACGCCTTGACTGTTTCAGTCAGGACGATCGCGGGCCATGGCGCACCGCAGTCCGGTTGGGACTGCAATGCGCGATGGCTCATTGCTTCCCAAGCGAATTCACGCCTCCAGCCCCTTTGGCCCTCCGGCGATCTGCTTCAGGCCGCCCGGATGTTCGCCATGAACTGGTCCACATGCGCCCGCAGGCGGAGCGTCTGGGTGTTCAGCGACAGGGCCGCGGCCTTCACCGCCTCGGCTGTGCCAGTGGTCGCCTTGGTCTCGGCTGTCACAGTGGCGACGCTGCTTGAGGCGTCCTGCGTCCGCTCCGATGCTTTCTGGGCGTTGCGCGCGATCTCCTGCATTGTGGAGCCTTGCTGATCCACGCTGGTGGAGATGGCCGACGCGACCTGGCTGACTTCGTCGATCGTGCCGCGTATCTGCTGGATGGCGCTGACGGCGTCCTGCGTCACGTTCCGCACCGCGTCGATCTGGTCGATGATGTCCTTGGTCGCCTTGGCGGTCTGGTTGGCCAGCGACTTCACTTCCGACGCCACCACGGCGAAGCCCTTGCCGGATTCGCCGGCGCGCGCCGCCTCGATCGTCGCGTTCAGCGCGAGCAGGTTGGTTTGCGCCGCGATGCCGCCGATCAGGTTGACGACCTCGCCGATGCGCGCGGCGCTTTCCGCCATGCCGCGCACCGTTTCGTCGGTTTTCCGCGTCTCCTCGACCGCGCGCAGGCTGACCTGGGCGGCCTGCGCCACCTGGCGGCTGACGCCGCTGATCGAGACGCTGACTTCCTCGGTCGCCGTGGCGATGCTGGAGACGTTGGCGGACGCCTCGTTTGTCGCCTGCTCCGCGTCCCGCACGCCGTCGGCGCCGCGTTTCGCGATCTGGATCATGTCGGCCGCGGCGTGATCCATCTGGGTGAAGGCGACATCCAGGGCGGCCAGGGCCGCGCCAACCTCGTCCTTGAAGCCGCTGATGTGCTGTTCCACGTTCAGGCGACGCGCTTCGGCGCCGTCGCGCTGGCTGCGCTGCTCTTGCTCGATCCGCGCCTTCTCGATGGCCTGCTGGCGAAACGTGCCGAGCGCGGCGGCCATCGCGCCGATCTCGTCCTGGCGGTCGCCGAAATCCGGTTCAACCGAAAGATCGCCTTGCGACAACCGCTGGGTCATGTTCCGCAGGGCGATGAGCGGCCCGGTGATGCGGCGGCTCACCACCAGGAACCCGGCGATTGATGCCAGGACGGCCGCCAGAAGAAGCATGGCCTGCACGACAAGGCCAGTGAATGCCGCGATGCAGTCGCTTTCGGCCCGTTCCGCCGCCTGGTTCAAGGCCGCGTCGGCAACGTCCAGCATCACGGCAAGCTTGGAGACGGTGTAGGGCGACCACTCATTGGCAGTCATCTCGGGCTTTTGGTGGGTGAGCAGTGCCTCCAGCAGCCGGTCCTGGCGGGCGAGGTAGTCCGGCGCGTAGAGCGTGGCCTTTGCCTGGGCCAGCGTCGTCAGGAAGGCGGGCGGCAGGTCAAGGCCGATGACCGCGTCGTCGATCGCCGTCCACAGCATGCCAGCGGCGCCCATGAAGCCGGCATGCTTGACCCGCGCGTCCGGCGCGACGCTGTTCTTGTTCAGCCCGATCGAGAGCAGCAGGGATGCCTCGCCGATCGTCTGCCGGGTGAACCAGGCGAGCTGCTTCACTTCCAGCATCTGGTTGATGAAGGGATTGTTGCCCTTGATGCTGGCGAACAGGTTGGCGGAAACCCGCTCCAGAGTGTCCTGCATTGCCAGCCCTTCGGCGTTGTAGTCCTGGCTGAAGGTCGCGCGGCGGGCGGATTTTGGACCGGTCACGCCGCTTTCGAACTCCGCCTGCAACGCGGCCAAGTGGTCCACCGACTGCGTCAGATGGGGCAGCAGGGCGTCCTTGCCGGCGAACGGGATGTCCCGCAGCAACGTCAGGCCCGTTCTTAACGCGGGCATCTCGGCGCCCCACAGTTTTTCCAGGTAGGCCCGGTTGCTGGCTGTCAGCGGCTCATCCGCCTCCCAGAAGCGCTGGGTGGTGCTGCGCTCGGTTCGCTGGTTTATCAGCGCGGTGAAGATCTGGCGTGACGCGGCGACGACCTGCTTCGCGCGGTTGTTCTCCGCGAGGATGCGCCAGGAGAACGCCACGTTCAGGCTGAGCAGGACGATTGTCGAACAAGCGAAAGTCAGGAGGACGGACTTTAGCAAGCGGTCCGAGGAGAGCGTTTTGAACATAGCCGCGCCGGGTGCCTGAGGTTGTTCAGGCGACACAGGAGCCAACAGAGGTTAACGAAACGTCAACGCAATAGGATTCAGTGCGGGATCGAGCGAATCCCCGAAGTTGAATTCATGACGATCCGGGCGCCGCCAGCCATGAGGCAGGCATCAAGAAACGAGTGGCATGCCTGGTCGCCGTCAACCTTAACAGCGGCTTAACCTACCCCTTGCGATGCTAGGCCACACCATGCCCCGCGAAGATTTCATGCTCAAATTGCCCGACGTGGGTCAGGCACGCCCTCTTTCGTGCCGCGGAACGTCCGACTACGATGGAGCCACGAACAAGGCGAAGCCCATGAACGACACACCGCGAAGCCCGGTCCCCCGCCGGCACGCCGCCTGATGCCGGCGACACCGCTGGCCGGCCGGCGTGCGTTGGAATTCAGCCATACCGGCATGGGGCCGACGGCGGGGCTGATCCTGGCTGAACTCGGGGCCGACGTCATCAAGGTCGAACCCGTGCCGAAAGGCGACCACACACGCGGCCTGGGCGGCTTCGCGGCCGGGTTCTTCGCTGCCTTCAGCCGCAACAAGCGCAGCTTGGCGGTGGACCTGAAAAAACCCGAAGGGCAGGCGGTGATCCATCGGCTTGTGCCAAGCGTGGATGTGGTGCTTGAGAACTATGGGCCGGGCACGATGGAGCGGCTGGGCTGCGGGTGGGAGCAACTGGCGCCGCTCAATCCCCGGCTGGTCTACCTGGCGCTGAAGGGCTATCTGGCGGGTCCGTACGAGCACCGGCCGGCGCTGGACGAGGTTGTGCAGTTCCAGACCGGCCTCGCGTTCATGACC
Organism: uncultured Rhodopila sp.; assembly: GCA_964248015.1. Classification (GTDB taxonomy): domain Bacteria; phylum Pseudomonadota; class Alphaproteobacteria; order Acetobacterales; family Acetobacteraceae; genus Rhodopila. Next base: position 8,046 of record CAXTXZ010000121.1, read on the forward strand.
GGGCCGCCCGGCCGTCCGCTGCGCGCCGGCGCGTCCGTCGTCGACATCATGGGCGCGGTGTTCGGCGTTGTCGCCGCGCAGGCGGCGCTGCGCGAGCGCGAGGCCACGGGCAAGGGCCAGCGGGTGAGCAGCGCCTTGTTCGAAAGCGCCGCGTTCCTGATGAGCACCCACATGGCCGGCATGGCCGCCACCGGGCTGGAGGCGCTGCCGATGCCGGCCCGTCGCGGCGCCTGGGCGATCTACGAGGTGTTTCAGACAGCAGGTGGCGGGCAGTTGTTCATCGGCGTCACCTCCGACCAGCAATGGGCGCGGTTCGTCGAGGAATTTTCGTTGCAGGAGCTGGCGGCCGATCCGCGGCTGGCCAGCAATATCCTGCGGCTGCGGGAACGTTCCTGGCTGATTCCGGCGTTGCAGGACGTGCTGGGCAGGCTGGCGCAGCCCGAGGTCGAGGCGCGGTGCGAACGGGCGAATGTCTCGTGGGCGCCGGTGGGGCAGCCGGGCGATCTGTTCACCGATCCGCACCTGCTGGCCACGGGCGGGTTGCTGGACGTGTTCATTTCCCGCATCGGGGGCGAGGAGGGAAAGAAGGTCGGGTTGCCGGCCTTGCCGATCGAATTCGGCCCGGCGCGCGAGCGGCCCGGCATCAGGCGCCAGTCGCCGCGCATGGGGGAACACACGCGGGAGGTGCTGGCCGAGGCGGGGTATTCGGCCGAGGAGATTGCCGGGTTTGCCGAGCGTGGCGTGGTCGCGTGACTGTAACTCAAAGCTCATTTCGGGAGTGATGTGGCAACAGTCCGTCCAGGCAAGCCGGGCTATGACGGCGTGGTGGGCGATCTCCGTTTGCATTGCTGCCTGCCCGCG
>CAXTXZ010000122.1:0-4418 GCA_964248015.1 uncultured Rhodopila sp.
TCGATAAGGGATCACTCGTGACGCAGGCCTGGCTCAACCGCATCGGCACCGCCGTCCCGCCGCACGACATCCACGACGCTTTCGTCGAGTTCGGCCGTGACACCATCACCGACCCGCACAAGCGGGCGCTGTTCGAGCGGATGGCTTCGCTGGCCGACATCGAGCATCGGTACGCGATCATCGAGGCGGCGCCCCGGCCGCGCGAGACGGTGCTGGACACGATAGGATTCTACCGCCGCGGGGCGTTCCCGGCGACCTCGGCGCGGATGGCGCTGTACGAGCCGCATGCGCTGGCGCTGGCCATGCGGGCGGTGCGCGCGCTGGAGCCTGAGGGCGTCACCCATCTGATTGTCGCCAGTTGCACCGGCTTCACCGCCCCCGGCCTGGACTTCCAGATCATGCGCGAGGCCGGGCTGCCGGACAGCACGCAGCGCACGATTGTCGGGTTCATGGGATGCTTTGCCGCCGTCAACGCGCTGCGGCTGGCCAACGACATGGTCCGCGCCGAGGCCAAGGCGCGGGTGCTGGTGGTCAACCTGGAGCTTTGCTCGCTGCACTTGCAGGAAGCTTTCCAGGACGTGCCGAAGATGCTGAGCTTCCTGCTGTTCGGCGACGGCGCCTCGGCGGCGCTGGTCACGGCGGACCCTGTGGGCATCGCGCTGGGGCGGTTCCAGGCGACGGTGATACCCCGCAGCGCCGACCTGATCACCTGGCACATCCGCGACCAGGGGTTCGAGATGCACCTGTCCGGGCAGGCTCCGGGCCGCATCCGGCGCTGGCTGCCGGAGCATGGGCCAGCGCTGCTGCCGCCTGAGCGGCCGGCGCTCTGGGCGGTGCATGCGGGGGGACGGTCCATCCTGGATTCGGTGCAGCAGGGGCTGGAGCTTGCGCCGAGCGCCCTGCGGTACTCGCGGGATGTGTTGCGGAACTACGGCAACATGTCCTCGGCCACGCTGATGTTCGTGCTGGGGCAAATCTTGGATGATCCGGACGCGCGCGGGCCGGGGATGGGGATGGCGTTCGGCCCCGGCCTGAGTGTCGAGACGTTCGCCTTCAGCCGGCCATGACGCTGGCGCGGCGCAGCATGCGGCCGGAGCGGATGGACACCGACTGCGTGGATTTCGACGACTACAGCCGGTGCCTGCGCGACCTGTCGCGGGTCAACGTGGTCACGCAGACCCATCGCCCCATGTTGTCCTGGCTGGCGAAGCGCGCCGGGACGGCGTTTTCCGTGCTGGACATCGCCTGCGGCCACGGCGACGGCTTGCGCGCGATCCGCCGCCGCTACCCGCAGGCCAGGCTGACCGGCATCGACCTGAACCCGTGGGCCACGCGGGCCGCCACGGCGGCGACCAGCCCGGAGGCGCGGATCGACTTCGTCAATGACGACGCCTTCGCGTACAAGCCGGCGGAGGCGTTCGACTTCATCATCAGCTCGCAGTTCACCCATCATCTGACCGATGACCAGGTGGTCGAGTTCCTAATCTGGCTGCAAGCCAACGCCGGAAAGGGCTGGTTCATCAGCGACATCCATCGCCACTGGCTGCCGTATTACGGCTTTCCGGTGCTCGCGCGCATGGCCGGCTGGCATCAGTTCGTGCGCGAGGATGGGCAGATCTCGGTTTCGCGGGCGTTCATCCGCGCGGAATGGGAGGAGCTGCTGCGCCGAGCGGGGGTGGATGCGGAGGTCGGGTGGTGGTTCTTGTCCCGGTTGTGCGTCGGGACGCGCTGATCGAGGCCCTGATCATCGGCGGCGGGCCGGCTGGCTCCGCCGCGGCGATCACGCTGTGCCGCGCCGGGCGCCGGCCGACGCTGATCGAGCGCGCCTCGGGTCCGGCGCACAAGGTCTGCGGCGACTTCCTGAGCGCCGAGACGGTGCGGCATGCCCTTGCCCTGGGGTGCGACCCGGCGCGGCTTGGCGCGGCGCCGATCGACCGCGTCCGGCTGATCCATGGCAAGCGGGAGGCCGAGGCAGCCCTGCCCTTTCCGGCGCTGAGCCTGTCCCGGCGGGTGCTGGACCAGGCTTTGCTGCGGCAGGCGGAACGCGCCGGCGCCACGCTGCTGCTCGGCCAGACGGTGCGGCGGCTGGCCCGTGCCGGGGACGGATGGACGATCCAGGCGGACGCGCGGCACAACGCCCGCGCCGTTTTCCTTGCCACCGGCAAGCATGACCTGCGCGACCATCCGCGTCCTCGGGTTGCCCGCGGCGCCATCGGGCTGAAGATGTATTTCACCCTTGCCGCCGAGGCCAGGCGCAGGCTGGGGAGCGCGACCGAACTGTTCCTGTTCGCGGGCGGCTACGCGGGCTTGCAGCCGGTGGAGGAGGGCCGGGCCGCGCTGTGCGTCGCCGTCAGCCGGTCGGCGTTCCAGGATTGGGGCGGCGCCTGGGAGACGCTGCTGGCGTCGATCGGGCGCGCCAGCCCGCGCTTCGCCGCCATGCTGCAAGGGGCGCACGCCCTGCTGCCGCGTCCCCTGGCGGTGGCCGGGGTGCCCTACGGCTTCCTGCAACGGGAACACACGGAGACGCTCTACCGCATCGGCGACCAGGCGGCGGTCATTCCGTCGCTGACCGGCGATGGCATGGCGATCGCCCTCCACAGCGGCCAGGCGGCGGCGGAAGCCTGGAGTGATGGCGGGGGCGCCGAGGCGTACCAACGTGGCCTTGTCGCCCGGCTGGCGCCGCAGATGCGCTTGGCGGGCCTGCTGCATCGCGCCTGCATGAGCGGCACGATGCAGCCCCTGGCGGTCCGAGCAGCCGGCGCCTTCCCTGCCCTGCTGCGCCAGGCCGCGACGCGGACACGGCTGCGCGCCTGATGCGCAAGGTCTGGCGCGCCATGAGAAAAGCCGGGTTGCGTCGCGACACGACGTGACGCAGAAAGCCGTATGCGTTCCGGCAAGGTCATCTCGCGGCTCGACAGCTACATCTTCCGGCAGGTGCTGCTGGCGCTGGTTGTCGCCACCACCGGCCTGACGGCGCTGATCTGGCTGACGCAGTCGCTTCGCTTCGTTGATCTCGTGGTCAACCGCGGCCTGTCGCTGTTTGTCTTCCTGCGCCTGACCGGCCTGCTGGTTCCCAGCTTTGTCGCGGTCATCCTGCCGATCACCACCTATGTGGTGATCCAGTTCATCTACCAGCGCATGGCAACCGACCGTGAGCTGACGGTGATGCGGGCCGCCGGGCTGTCGCCCTGGGCGCTGGCGCGGCCGGCGCTGGCCGTGGCGCTGCTGGCGACCGGGATCGGCTACGGGCTCAGCATCTGGGGCGTTCCTGCCTCACTGGCCAATTTCAAGCAGTTCCAGTGGGAGATACGCAACCGCATCGCCGCGTTCCTGCTGCAGGACGGCGTCTTCACGCCGCTTTCGGACAAGCTGACCGTCTATGTCCGCTCCCGCGATCCGGACGGCACGCTGCTCGGCATCCTGGTGGACGATGCGCGCGACGCGAACGCGCATGCGACGATCCTGGCGGAGCGCGGCCGCCTGCTGGACGGGCCCAGCGGCCCGCGCGTGCTTTTGCTGGATGGCAGCCGCCAGGAAATCGACCACCAGACCGGCCGGCTCAACATGCTGACCTTCCGGCAGAACGAGATCGACCTGGCGGACGCCACCCACGATGAGGGCGCGCGTCCGGCCGACATGTCGGAGGCGCCGCTGGGCGACCTGCTCGATCCCCATCCGATGTTCGAGCGAGACCGCGGCAAGTGGCTGGCGGAGGGCCACAAGCGGCTGACCACGCCGCTGACCACGCTGTCCTACGCCATGGTGGGGCTGCTGTCGGCGCTGGGCGGCGTGTTCCGCCGCCACGGCGGCGCGTTGCGGCCGCTGGTGACCATCGGGATCATGGTCGGGCTGCTGGCGGCGGGGCTCGCGATCGGCACGATCGCGGCACGGGACAACGCGCTGATCTTCCTGATGTACTTGCACGCGATCCTGCCCGGGCTGGTGTGCCTGTGGCTGCTGCTGGCGCCGTCGCTGCGGGCGTTCGATGTCCGGCTGGAGGCGCGGCCGCGCAACCGTTCCTACGCGGCGCGGGTGTAGCGGATGACCGCAGCCGTCACGCTGTCGATCTACATCGTCCGCCAGTTCGCGCTGTGCGTCACCGGCATGCTGCTGGCGCTGGCGGGCCTTGTGTCCATGTTCGACTTCATCGAGCTGCTGCGCCGGTCCGCCAGCCATCCCGAGGTCAGCTTCGGGCTGGTCAGCCAGATCGCCGCGCTGCGCCTGCCTTATGTCGCCATGCAGATCCTGCCGTTCGCCGTGCTGCTGGGCGGCATCCTGTGCTTTTGGCGGCTGACGCGGTCCTCGGAGCTGATCGTCGCCCGCGCGGCCGGGGTTTCAGCGTGGGAGTTCCTGACGGCGCCGACGCTGTGCGCGCTGTTGTTCGGCATCATCGCGACGGCGCTGGTCAGCCCGGTGTC
>CAXTXZ010000122.1:4518-8889 GCA_964248015.1 uncultured Rhodopila sp.
TTGCCCGGAGCGCCGGAGGCGGTCAGCCTGCCGACCGACCTGACGGTCAACCGGGTGCAGGAAAGCTTCGCGTCGCCCGACACCTTGTCGGTCTGGGCGTTGCCCAGCTTCATCGCGTTGCTCGACCGTTCCGGCTTTTCGTCGATCCGCCACCGGCTGCATTTCCAGGAGCTGCTGGCGCTGCCGCTGCTGGCGGGAACGATGACGCTGGTGTCAGCGGGGTTCTCGATGCGCCCGGCGCGCCGGGGCGGCGTTGCCAGGATGATCGGCAGCGGCGTCTTGGCGGGGTTCGCGCTGTTCGTGGTCTCCAAGGTTGTCGCGGAAATCGGCCAGTCCGGCGCCCTGCCGGTGGCGCTTGCGGCTTGGGCGCCGGCGGTGTCCGGGCTTATGCTGGCCATTGCCCTGTTGCTGCACACGGAAGACGGCTGAGGATGATGAACAGGCATCTCTGGCGGACGGCCCGCATCTGGCCGGGGCGGCTCCTGGCTTTGGCCATCCTGCTGCTGTGCGCCGGCATGTCGCCAAGCCCGGCGCGGGCGCAGTTGGGTTCGCTGTTGAACCGCCAGCCAGGAGAGAAGGTGAGCGCGGACGAGCCGGTCACCTTCACGGCCGATCAGGTCGAGTATGACAAGGACAACGCGCTGGTCACCGCGTCGGGCCATGTCGAGGCATGGCAGAACAGCCATGTGATGCGCGCCGACAAGGTCACGTTTGACCGCAACACCGGCGTCGCGGCGGCGACCGGGCATGTGGTGCTGCTGGAACCGGACGGCGAGGTCCTGTTCGCCGACTACGCCGAGATGCAGAACAACATGAGCGACGGCATCCTGAAGGACATGCGCGCGCTGTTGCAGCAGAACGGCCGGCTGGCGGCGAACGGCGCGCGGCGCACCGGCGGGCAGATCAACGAGATGTCCAAGGCGGTCTACACCACCTGCAACCTGTGCGCCCAGGACCCGGCCCGGCCGCCGCTGTGGCAGATCCGCGCATCCTCGGCGGTGCAGGACCTTGAGCACAAGAAGATCGAGTTCAGCAACGCCGTGCTGGAGATGTACGGCATCCCGGTCGGCTACCTTCCGTACTTCTGGACCGCCGATCCGTCGGTCAAGCGCCTGTCCGGCCTGCTGCCGCCCTTGCTCGGCACGTCGTCGCATCTCGGCGTCTATTACGGCCAGCCGTATTACCAGGTGATCGACGACCAGTCGGACGCGACGATCCTGCCGCTGATCACGACGCAGGACGGGCCGCAGCTTGATGTCGAGTACCGCCGCCGCTTCAACGCCGGCACGCTGCTGGTGAATGCCTCGGGCGGCTATGTCGACAAGTCGGCGCAGGGATCGTTCGCCTCGATCGGGCAGTTTTCGTATGACGACACGTGGCGCTACGGGTTCACTGTCAACCGCGCGTCATCGACCGACTACGTGCGTGATTTCCATCTGACGGAAGGGCTGTCCGGCGACCCGAACGTCCTGACGAGCCAGTTCTACCTGGAGGGGTTTGGCGAGGGGTCGTACGCGCGGCTTGATTCGCGGTTTTACCAGGGGCTTACGAACGCGATCAACACCAGTGCCCTGCCGCTTGTGCTGCCGCGCTACACGTACAGCTATTTCGGCACGCCGGATTCGCTGGGCGGCAGGCTGTCGGTGTCAACCACGGAGTTCAACGTGGTGCGCAGCACCGGCACCAACACACGCCGCGGCGCCCTGACGGTTGATTACGAACGGCCTTTCGCCGGGCTGCTGGGCGACCAATGGAGCGTCGTGCTGCATGGCGACGCCGACGCCTATGACGCCTCGCAGTTCAACCAGTTGCCGAACTTCGGTCCCATGGGCAGCGTGGACACGGCGCGGGCGCTGCCTCAGGTGGCGTTGAACATGCGCTGGCCGTTCGCGCGCGACAGCGGGGCCTGGGGCACCCAGTTGATCGAGCCGATCGCCCAGGTGGTCGTCGCGCCGCAGGCCGGCGACAGCCAGGTGCGGCGCTACCCGAACGAGGACAGCCTGGACTTCGAGTTCACCGACGCCAACCTGTTCGGCTTCAACCGCTTCACCGGCACCGACCGGCAGGAAGGCGGCGTGCGCGCCAATGTCGCGCTGCACGGCGCCTGGTTCCTGGGGGGCACGACGTTTGACGGCCTGGTCGGCCAGGCCTATCGCACCACCAAGGACGATCTGTTCCCAACGGTTTCGGGGCTGCATGACCAGGTGTCCGACATTGTCGCGCGTGCCTCTTTCACGCCCACCCCGTGGCTTGACGTGGTGTACCGGACGCGGCTGGACAAGAACACGCTGGCGACGCGTTTCGCCGATGCCGTGGCCTCCGTGGGAGGGCCGAAGCTGCGGCTGTCGGGCGGGTATATCTACACCACCTTCAATCCCTACACCTACTACGACCAGCCCACTCCCCTGCCCGCCACCAGCCCGGTTTACTTTCCGCGCAACGAGGCCACGATCGGCGCGTCATCGACCTGGGGACAGTACCGGTTCGCCGGCTATGCCCGGCGCGACCTTGCGCGCAACCAGATGGTGACGGTGGGCGCCGACGCCGTTTACGAGGACGAGTGCTTCATCTTCGACCTGCGGTTCATCCGCCGCTACACCAGCATCAACAATGACAACGGCGCAACCGCGGTGCTTTTCCTGCTGACGTTCAAGACGCTCGGGCAGTACGGCTATCGTGCGATTTGACGCTTTTGTTTAAGAGGGCGCTTCAAGACCGGGGTTGCGGCAACCCTGGCTCATCGCGCGCTCGGTTTTAGGAATGCCTGACATGCCGGACACTCGGGTTGCACCCGCCATTGCCCTTCATCGCGGCCGGGGATTTTGGCTCGCTGGCCTCCTCGCGGGCGTGCTGGCCTTGCTGGTGGCGGGACACGGCGCGGCGGCGGCGGCAAAGCCGCCTGTCAAGGCCGCGACGCCGTCGCCCGCGGCGGAACAGCCGCTGACAGGCGGCAGCCGGATCGCCGCCGTGGTCAACGGGGATGTCATCAGCGAGGCCGATATCGCCAATCGCGCCCGGCTGTTCGCCATCTCGACCGGGCTGCCCTTGTCGCAGGACGTGATCGACCGGCTCAAGCCGCAGATCCTGCGCCAGTTGATTGACGAGCGGCTGCGCGTGCAGGAAGCGCAGCGCCGCAAGATCGTCATCGGCGACGCGCAGATCGCCGCCGCGATCCGCGACATCGAAAGCCGCAACAACCTGCCTCCGGGCGCGCTGCGGCAGAAGCTGGCGGCCGACGGCGTCAGCGGGCGCACCTTGATCGACCAGATCCGCGCGCAGTTGGCGTGGTCGCAGATGCTGCACGAGGCGGTGGCGGAAAAGGTCACCATCAGCGACGCCGAAGTGGCGGAGCAGCAGAAGCTTGCCACCCAGCGGATCGGCCAGACGGAATACCGGCTGGGGGAAATCTTCATTCCGGTTGATGATCCCGCCAACAGCGCGGACGCCCAGCATTTCGCGGAAACCGTGATCAATGAACTGCATGCCGGCGCGCCTTTCGCCATGGTCGCGGCCCAGTTCAGCCAGACCCAGACCGCGCTGGAAGGCGGCGAGATGGGCTGGGTGCAGAACAACCAGCTTGATCCGCAGGTCGCGCGCCTCGTCGCGCTGATGCCGGTGGGCGCGATCAGCAACCCGGTGCGGGTGCCGGGCGGGTTCTCGGTGGTCGCGCTGCAGGCCAAGCGCGAGATCGGCAACGACATGGCGACCCTGGTGCGGCTGCGGCAGGCGTTCTTCCCGTTCACCACGCCGTTGAGCGATCCGCAGAACCCGACCGACCAGCAGCGGCAGGCCCTGAACAAGGCGCGCGCGGCGGCCAGCGGCGTGAGGAGCTGCGACGACATGGAACGGGTCGCCAAGGCCAACAACCAGGCGAACCGGCCGGTCGATCCCGGCGAGGTCCGCGTCGAGGCTGTCAACCCGCCGGCGTTCCGCCAGCTTCTGGAAACCCAGCCGATCGGCAAGCCGACCGAGCCGCTGATCTCGCGCGACGGCATCGCCGTCCTGGCCGTGTGCAGCCGCGAGCAGAAAAACGTCGGCGAGATCACCGCAACCGATATCCAGCACCGCCTGCTGGCGGAGCGCGTGGAAATATTGTCGCGGCAGATGATGCGCGACCTGCACCGCAAGGCGACCATCGACCTGCGTGACCCCGCGGCCTGACGGAGCGGCTTGCCGGGGACATCATGCCGCCGCCGCTGCGCGAGGTCATCGCCCGGCATGGCCTGGCCGCGCGGCACTCGCTCGGCCAGCACTTCCTGCTGGACGGCAACCTGACGGACCGCATCGTGCGGGAGGCCGGGGATCTGCAAGGGCGGCATGTCGTCGAGGTGGGGCCTGGGCCGGGCGGGCTGACGCGCTCGCTGCTGGCGG
>CAXTXZ010000123.1:0-8858 GCA_964248015.1 uncultured Rhodopila sp.
ACACTCCCGCGTGATGCAGGGCGGGTATGATACAAGCCGGCGAGAGACAAGCTGGGCGGTGATCCAGATGGGAGCACGTGAAACAATGGGAGAGGTTACGCGATGATCGGGATCGATTGGGGCACGACCAGTTTCCGCGCGTTTCGGGTCGGGCGCGACGGCGGCATCCGTGACCGGCGCGCTGGGGCCAAGGGGATCATGAATGTGCCGGACGGGCGGTTCGGCGACACGCTGCGTGAGGAAATCGGTCCCTGGCTGGCGGGTGGCGAGGACCGGGTGCTGCTGTCGGGGATGATCGGCAGCCGCCAGGGCTGGAAGGAGGCGCCGTACCTCCCCTGCCCCGCCGGCCCGGCGGAACTGGCCGGCGCGCTGGTCGATATCGGGTTTGACTGGGCGCGGGTGAAGCTTGTGCCGGGCCTGTCGGGGGTGGACGAGGCCGGCGTGGCCGAGGCGATGCGCGGCGAGGAAACCCAGGTGATGGGCGTGACGGCGCTGCTGCGGGACGGCGGGATCGCCTGCGTGCCGGGGCTGCAATCGAAGTGGGTGCGGGTGCGGGACGGGCGGATCAGCGGCTTCGCCACGCACATGACGGGGGAAGCGTTCGGCGCCCTGCGCGGCCACACGACGCTGGCGCGGAGAATGCGGGAGGGGCCGGCGGACGGCGCCTCGTTCGATGCGGGGCTGGCGCGGTCGGCCGATCCGGGCGGGCTGCTGCACCATGTGTTCGGGGTGCGGGCGCTGACCCTGGCGGGCCGGTTGTCGGAAAGCGACGCGCCGGCTTACCTGTCCGGCATCCTGATCGGGCACGAGGTGCGGGCGGCGCTGGCGCAGAACCCTCCGGCGCGGGCGGCGGAGGCCGTGGTGCAGGTGATCGGGGCGCCTGACGTGACCGCGCTGTACGCCAAGGCGATCGCCGCTTGCGGCGGCTACGCGGAGCGGCACGACGGCGAGGCGGCGGCGCGCGGGATGGCGCTGATCGCGGCGCATGCCGCCTGGGGGTGAGCGGCTCGGCTGGATGGCGGGGCCGGGCGACTGATTCCGCCGCATTTGATATTGTGCAATCACGATTGCCGGTTCCGAACGCTTGGATCACAAGATTTATGTAACATTTTATTTGTTTTTATTTCAAACAATCCCTATCTTGCGGCGGCGTGGAATGAGGCGCCGAGCGCACGGTCACGGCGCCGGCGGCTTCCCTGGGAGGATGCCCAAGGGATTGGCAGAACGTGGATAAGTTCTGTTATTTCTGTATAGTGTTGTTGTTCCTGTGTCAGTTTGCGGTCTTCAAGGCAAAGATTTAGATTTGTCAAGCATGCGTTTCGCGCGGGATTGTCTTGAAGATTGGACAAGCTTCAAGAACTGCGATGACGGCGAAGGCCCGCCGACACAATTCTATGCTGTCATGTAGGACGCATGTATGACATTGCTGCGTTGCACACATCCAGTGCTCAGTTTGGTGGAGTCCAAAGCATGGCGTCAACTGTAACCATTCCCGGCGGCGGCAGCAGCCAGCCGATAACGTTGCACTTCAACTCGCCTTCCAACTACGCGCTGGCTGAACAGATCGCGGCGAAGATCACCGCCAACGTGCTGGCGGGGCAGATGGCGATCGAGCCCGATTCGAACGGCGCGCCGCCGGCGCTGCCGGACACGCTCAGCGGCGCCTACCTGCAGAGCAGCACGGGCATCGTGTCGCTGCCGCGGGATTACACGGCCGACATCGTGACAAAGAAGGGGTCGGCGATCGTCTACGGCTCGGGCGCCTCGGGCCAGATGATCCTGTCGAGCTCGGACACCAGCCTGACGTATGTCGCCAGCAGCGGGTCGGGCACGGTGGCGGCCGGCGGCGGGCACGACCGGATCATGGTCAGCGGGCCTGGGGATTGGTCGCTGAGCAGCGGAAGCGGCAACGACATGATAGCGGCGCTTGGCGGCGGCAACGACACGATCAACGCGGGCGGCGGGCACAACGCAATCCGGCTGGGCAGCGGCAACGACGTCGTGACCTCGATGGGCGACGACACGATCACCGGCGGCTCCGGCGCGGAAACGGTTGACGCGAGCGGCGCCGGCAGCGACTTCGTGCGCGGCAACGCCAGCCGCCTGGTGTTCGCCGGCGGCACGGGAGGGGCCACCATCCTGGGCGGCACCGGCAGCGACACGTATTTCGGCTCGCTCAGCGAGGTCAACGGCGCGCAGGTGATCGCGGGCGGAACCGCCGGCAACAACCTGTTGCTCGCCGGCGACGGAAGCGCCACGCTGAAGGGCGGCGGCAACAACGACCAGCTTTACGCCTATGGCGGCAAAGGGCAGACGCTGATCGCGGGCGCCGGCAACGAGACGCTGTCGGCGGCGTTCGCGTCGGGCAACGACGTGCTGAAGGCGGGGCCCGGCAACGACCAGTTGATCGGCGGCCTGGGCAACGACACGTTCACGGGCGGCGCCGGCAACGCGACCGTCACGGCGGGATACGGCAACCAGGAATTTGATTTCGTCAAGGGCCACGCCGGCGGGACCGAACTGGTGCAGGGGCTTTACGATCCGTCGTCGGTCATGATCAGCCTGACAGGCTACCAGCCGAACGAGGCCGCCGATGCGGTGGCGGGCCAGACGGCGTCGAACGGCTCGGTCAGCATTGCCTTGTCGGATGGAACGAAGGTGACGTTCCAGGGCATCACGTCGCTGAGCCAGTCGAACTTCGGCTAATGCCATGTTCCCGAAGCTCCCCGCATCTCGCGGCGAGCGGAGGGGATCAGCGGGCCACTGGAACAGCGCGCCAGTTTGTTTCAGGGGTTCGGCCATTGCATGGCGCACCGTAGTCCGGTTGGGACCGCGATGCGCCATGGCATCCTGTGATCGGGCCGCGTGCCCTGCCCTTCCGCGCTAACCGGCGGCGGCGAGCACGCGGTCGATGAAGCCTTGCGTGCTGCCGAGGTAGTTCGCCGGATCGATCAGCTTTTCGATGGCCGCGCGGCCGAGCCGGCCGGCGACGGCGGGATCGCGACCCAGCGCCTCGGCGAGCGGGATTTTCTCGGCCAGGGCAATGTCGCAGGCGTGCTTGACGACGTGGTGCGCCTCGTTGCGGCCGAGCATGGGGGCGAGGCCCATCATGACGGCTTCGGAGACGATGAGGCCGTGGGTGATGCCGAGGTTGGCGCGCATCCTTTCGGCGTCCACGACGAGGCCCTCGGCGATGGCGCGGGCGTGCAGCAGCGCGCCGTGGGCCAGGACGAAGGCTTGCGGCAGGGCCAGGGCCTCGGCCTGCCAGGGGCCGGTGGCGCGTTCGTGGTCCCCCGCCATCGCGCCCTGCATCACCGGCACCAGGCCCTGCACCATGCGGGCGGCGGCGAGGATGTACTCGGAGGCGATGGGGTTGCGCTTCTGCGGCATGGTGGAGGACGCGCCGCGGCCGGCGACGTAGGGTTCGGCGACCTCGGCGACCTCGGTCTGGGCGAGCAGGATGATGTCGGTGGCGATCTTGGCGAGCGAGCCGCTGACCAGGCCGAGGAAGCCGACGGTTTCCGCCAGGGTGTCGCGGCAGACGTGCCAAGGGGCGAGCGGGGCCTTGAGGCGGAGTTCCTTGGCCAGCGCCTGCATGACCGCCATGCCCCCGTCGCCGAGCGAGGCCAGGGTGCCGGCGGCGCCGGCGAATTCCACCTGCTCGACGCGGGCGCGCAGTTGCTTGAGGCGTTCGAGGTGGGCGAGGAACGGCATGGCCCAGACCGCGCATTTCAGGCCGAAGGTGATCGGCAGGGCCTGTTGCAGGTGGGTGCGGCCGGCCATGACGGTGTGGCGGTGCCGGTCGGCCTGGTTGGCCAGGGCGTTGAGGATGGCGTTGAGCTCCGTCTCGATCAGGGTGAGGCCGTCGCGCACTTGCAGGACCGTGGCGGTGTCCATGATGTCCTGGGTGGTCGCGCCCCAGTGGGTCCATGCGCCCGCGGGGCCGGCGGTTTTGGACAGGCCGCTGACCAGGCCGACGACGGGGTAGCCGACGTTGCGGGCGCTGGCGGCGAGGTCCTCGGGGTGGAGGTTCTCGGCCTTGGCGGCGGCGGCGATGGCTTGCGCGGCGTCCTCCGGGATGATGCCGAGGCGGGCCTGGACGCGGGCGAGGGCGGCTTCGACGTCGAGCATGCGCTGGAAGTAGGCGGTCTCGTCGAACACCGCGCGCATGGCGTCGCTGCCGTAGAGCGTGCCGAGGATGGGGCTGTCGGCGGGGTTGACGGGCATGGGGAGGCCTCCGGGCCGCGATCGGTGACGGTGTGGTGTAGCCAGAGGCGGGATGGGGTGGCAAGGCGGCGGTTCCGCTTTGGCTGAGCAGAGCGGTGTGCCTGGCTCTGATGGAGTGTCCTGGCAGGCAGATAGACCGCCCCCTGGGACGGTTTGAAGGCTGCCGGTTAGGTGGCTTGACCCAGGATCAGGGCTACGTGTACACAAACTGCCGTCATGAAGGGATGCCATGGCCACGACACGCCAATCAGCCCAATCGCGGCGGCGGATTGGCGTGCGCGAATTCCGTGGCAACATGACGGACCTTCTGCGCCAGGTTCGGCAGGGCCTGTCACTCCCGATCACCTCTCGTGATGTGGTCATCGCTGAAGTCCGTCCACCGGCCAAAACTGATCCGGTTCAACGCCAGGCAGGACTGTTGCGTGGAAACAACATCATGGCCCCGGACTTCGACACCCTTCCGCCAGAATTAATGACCGCCCTGGAAGACGGCGAGGATTGAAAGCCCTTCTTGATACGCACGCCTTGCTATGGTGGCTGTCGGATGATGATCGTATCGGCCAGCAGGCTCGGCATCTTGTCGCGGATTCGGCCAATGACATCCTGGCCAGCGTGGTGTCGCTATGGGAAATCGCCGTCAAGGTCCGGACAGGAAAGCTTGCAGCGGATATTGACGAAGTGGCGGGCGCGATCGAAACGGGCGGCTTCGTGCTTTTGGCTATACTGCGGCCCCACCTGAAGGCGCTTGGCGCATTGCCCCTGCATCACCGCGATCCCTTTGATCATCTTCTGATAGCGCAGGCCCTCGCCGAAGACGCAATTTTCATGACCGGTGACCGGCATGCCCCGCCCTATGGCGTCCGAGTGTTGCCATGCTCTGACGCGACGTGAAGCAAGCTTGTCCTGATAAACGAGCGTCTGCCGCCGCATCGATGAGGGATCTCATCTTGTGACTGAAACGGAGGGGAAACAGCCGGTCCGCCCTACCGTCGGCAGGCTGGCTGGCATGAGCACGCTTGCGCTCCTGTGCCTGCACGCCCGGGCGCAGCAGGCGCCATCCGACGCGGCGCAGCCGCCGGCCATCACCTTGCCGCCCATCACCGTCATCGGGGCATCGCCCCTGCTCGGGTCCGGCGTTGACCGCGACACGGTGCCGGCCGAAACCTCCGTGCTGAGGCGTGACGGCCTGACTCGCGGCGGGACCGCCACGCCTGACGCGGTCCGCGCGCTGAACGAGCAGGTCGGCGGGGTCAACCTCGATTCGGCGTCAGGCAACCCGTTTCAGCCGACGTTGCTTTACCATGGGTATCAGGCATCGCCGCTGCAGGGCACCTCGCAGGGGCTGGCCGCCTATGTCAACGGCGCCCGCTTCAACCAGGCGTTCGGCGACACGGTCAATTTCGATCTGCTGCCCAGCCTGGCAATCGACCAGATGAACCTGGAGGGATCGAACCCGGTGTTCGGCCTGAATGCCCTTGGCGGGGCGCTGACCGTGCGGCTCAAGAACGGCTTCACCTACCAGGGGGGTGAAACAAGCTTGCACGGCGGCTCGTTCGGCACGTTCGGGGCTGATGTCCAGTATGGCAAGCAGAGCGGCGGCACATCGGCTTATGTCGCGGCAAGCGGAGTGCATCAGGAGGGATGGCGCGATCAGCAATTCTCCGGCCTGGAGAATGTCTATGGCGACATTGGCTGGCGCGGCGCGGCGGGCGAACTGCACTTCAACGTCCTGCTGGCCAACTCGGTTCTGAACGGGCCGGGCACCTCGCCGGTGGAGCTGCTGGCCGCTGATCCGCGTGCCCAGTTCACCGGGCCGAACCGTATCAGCAACACATTCGCGCAGGCGAGCCTGTCCGGCATTGCGGCCATCACCGACACGGTGTCGTTGCAGGCTGTCGGCACCTACAACAATTTCCGCCAGCGCGTGTCGAACGGCAACGCGCCAAATGACACGCCCTGCGACGACGGATCGGGGCTGCTGTGCTCCCGTTCCGGCTCCAGCACGACGCTGGGCGGCGCTGGCATCCCGGCTTTCCTTGGCCCCAGCCCGTTGTCCTATGCGACGCTGAACAATCAAACAACGAACACCAATGGCTACGGAGCGTCGTTCCAGGCGACGGACACGCAGGCTGTGTTCGGGCTTGAGAACCATCTTGTCGGCGGCGTCAGCTTCGATGGCGCGCAAACCACGTTCAACGCCTCTTCCATCATCGGCGGCATTGCCGTGGAGTCCCGCACGTTCATCGGCCCCGGCGTGACCATCGATGAGCCGGGCATTGACGCGCCGGTCAGGGTCGGCATCAGCGACGCCTATTACGGCGCGTTCGTCGCCGACACGCTGGACCTGACCGGCCGCCTGGCGCTGACGGCGTCGGGCCGGTTCAACGTTGCCCAGATCGATCTGAACGACAGGAACGGCGGGAACCTGTCCGGCAACCATGCCTATCAACGCTTCAATCCCGCGGCCGGCGTGACCTACAAGGTGACGCCGTGGCTGACGGCTTATGGCGGCTACGCGGAGGCGAACCGCGCGCCGACGCCAGCGGAACTGTCCTGCGCTGGCCCGAATGATGCGTGCAGCCTGGCCAACTTCTTTGTTGGCGACCCCAACCTGCGGCAGGTCGTCGCCCGCACCGTGGAGACCGGCCTGCGTGGCAGCGTGGCGATCAGCGACACGGACCGGCTGAACTATGATCTGGGCTTTTACCGCAGCGATCTCGATGACGACATTGCCTTCGTCAACAGCGCGGCGCTGAACCGGGCGTTCTTCACCAACGTGGGGCAGACGCGCCGCCAGGGGGTGGACGCCAGTCTGCAATACAAGACGCCGCGCTGGTCGGCCTATCTGGCCTACGCTTACACCGATGCGACCTACCAAAGCGGCTTCGCGGAGGCCGCCGGCAGCAATCCGGCCGCCGATGCCAGCGGCAACCTCACGATCCGTCCCGGCAACCGGCTGCCTGGCGTTCCGGCGCATCAGGCCAAGCTGGGCGTGACGTACCACGTCACCGACCAGTGGACACTCGGCTTGTTCGCCCTCGCGCAGAGCGGGCAGTACCTGTTCGGCGACCAAGCCAACCTGACGCCGGCGCTGCCCGGCTTCGTCACGCTGAACCTGAGCGCCAGCTACCAGCTCACGCCGCGGCTTCAGTTGTTCGCCTCGGCCGAGAACGTCGCCGACGCCAAATACTACACCTTTGGCACGTTCTCGCCGACCACGGCGGTGTTTCTGGCTCAGGCGCCGAACGCGACCAATCCGCGCGCCTATAGCCTTGCCGCGCCGGTTGGCGTGTTTGGCGGCTTGCGCCTGACGTTCTGACGCTTGTTGAAGGCTTGCCGGCCAGACATGGCGCTGGTTTTGATCGCCTGCGGCTGGCATAGGGTGGGCGCACGCGGCGCCCGTTACTGGATCGACAAGGGGTCTCATCTTATGGCCGAATTGGAAGAAGAACAGCCGTCAGGCTCGCCGTGGCGGACGCTGGCAGGGCTTGGCCTGGTGGTTGCGCTGGTCGTGGGCGTGCTGTTCGTGATGCAGCAGTTGCGGCATGCGGCGGCGGTCCAGGACTGCGTGGCGTCGGGACGGCGGGATTGCGTCCCGGTTGACGCCGGGCGCGGGTAGCCCTGGCCTCAGGCGTGCAGCCGGGCGATGTCGAGCAGGGTATTGGCCTCCAGGGCTTTTTCGTCGAGCCGGTGCTTGACCAGGTCGCCGATGCTGACGATGCCGAGCAACCGCTTTTCATCGACGACGGGGAGGTGGCGGACCTTGGCGTTTGTCATTGCCAGCAGGGCGCTCTCGACGCTGTCGGCGGGGCGGCAGGTGACGAGCGCGGTGCTCATCAGCCGCTCGACGCGGAAGGCGAGAGCCGCCGCGCCGTATTCGGCGACAGCATCGACAAAATCCCGCTCGGAGAAAAGGCCGACGTGCCGCATCCAGTGGTCCTCGACGATGACGGTGCCGATGTGATGGTCGGCCAACTGCCGCACGGCGTTCTGCACCGTGTCGGTGGCGCGAACCTTGATGACCTGATGGCCTTTGCCCTTCAGGACGTTGGAAATGGACATTGGTCCTGCTCCTTTCGCGCCGTTTCCGCGCCTTGGACCGGCAGCCTCCCCGCAGTCTGGACACGATGTCAAATCATTTGGGTTTGCAACATGTTTCAGCCGGGTCAGGCAGGAACGATGATGATGCGGCGGTTCTGCTTGCCCTTGTTCTCGATCTTCTGGACGCGGAGCGGGCCGATCTCGCCGGTGTGGGCGACATGCGTGCCGCCGCAGGGTTGCAGGTCCACCGGCGTCTGGTCCGTGCCGATGCGGATCAGCCGCAGCCGGCCCGCGCCGCGCGGCGGCTGCACGGACATGGTGCGCACCAGGCTGGGATTGGTGTCCAGGATCGCCTCGTCCACCCATTCGACGCGCACGGGATGACGGGCGGCGACCAGGGCGTTGAGGCCGGCTTCAAGTTCCTCCCTGGGCGGCGGGTTGGGCAGGTCGAAGTCGAGGCGGGACTTGTCCGCGCCGACCGATCCGCCGGTGACGGCCGCGCCCTTGATCAGGCTGCACAGCAGGTGCAGCGCGGTGTGCATGCGCATCAGGGCCTGGCGGCGGGGCCAGTCGAGGACAGCCTCCACCAC
>CAXTXZ010000124.1:0-8853 GCA_964248015.1 uncultured Rhodopila sp.
AGTCTGACAAGTGGATTCGGCCGATTACTCGCGAGTAGTTGCAAAGGGTTTACGGATCCAGGCTGGCGCGCTCCGCGTCGGGTGCACCAGCGCGCTTGCCCCAAGCTCGGTGACACCCGGGCCGCCCCGCAGCACCACCCGCTCGGGGCTGGCCCCCTTGACCACCCGGTAGAGCACCGGAAACGGCCACGTCCCCGCGTTCCCCATGTCCCCAAGGATCCGGGGGAACCGTGCCTCCAGCATCAGGATTCCCAGCGGCGCCCCGTAAACCGCCTTCCCGCCAACCGCGATCGCCATCTTGCCCCGCCCCCTTGCCATGGGCGAGTATAACACCGCAGAAACCAACCCGAGGAACCCGTCATGGCCGAACGCCCCTTCAACCAGGAAGACCTAGACATCCTGGCCCAATGGGACACCCCCACCATCTGCAACGGCCTTGAGATCGTCGTGCCCGAGCGCCGAGCGATTGGTTTCACGGTGGAACCCATGGTCTGCATCGACCCGAAGGCCAAGCCGATCGTCGGCCTGGCGCGCGTCGGCATGATCCGCGCGACCGAGCCGCCCCGCTCCAAGGTCACCGACCGCGCCGATTGGTACGATTACGTCGCCCGCGTCGATTTACCCACCATTGCCGTGCTGCAGGACATCGACGGCCGCCTCGGCTACGGCGCATACTGGGGCGAGGTCCAATCCACCATCCACAAGGCGCTCGGCTCCATCGGCTGCGTCACCAACGGATCGTTCCGTGACCTCGACGCCTGGGCGCCCGGCTACCAGATGATCGGCGGCCGCATCGGCCCCAGCCACGCGCACGTCCACATGGTCGATTTCGGCAAGCCGGTGAACGTCTTCGGCATGCAGGCCGCGCATGACGACGTCATCCACGCCGACTTCCATGGCGCTGTCGTCATCCCCGCCGACGCCGTCCGCAAGCTGCCCGCCGCCATCGACCTCGTTTCCCGCCGGGAAAAAGTCATCCTCGACGTCTGCCGCGCCCCGGACTTCACCCCCGCCAAGCTGCGCGAGGCCCTGCGACGCTCGGGCGAGATCCACTGACCGAAGGACATCACCCATGCGTTTCGGATTGTTCGGCGCCGCCCAGGCGCAACGCAGCGACCGCGCCGACGTCGACAGCGCCGCCGGCTTCCGGGACTACATCGACTACGTGATCGAGGCCGAAGCCCTCGGCTACGACAGCGCCTTCATTGTCGAGCATCACTTCACCGGCTTCGGCCAGGTGTCCGCCACGCTGAACCTCCTCACCTGGATCGGCGCCAAGACCACCACCTTGCGGCTTGGCACCGCAGTCATCGTGCTCCCCTGGCACAACCCCGTGCTGCTCGCGGAGCAAGCCGCCACCCTGGACCTGCTCTCCGGCGGCCGCTTGGATTTCGGCATCGGCAAGGGCTACCGCCACAACGAATTCGCCAGCTTCGGCATCCCGATGGAGGATTCAGGCCCCCGCTTCGAGGAAGCCATCGACATCATCACGAAATCCTGGACCAGCAACCAGCGCTTCGACTTCAAGGGCCGCTTCTGGCAATACAGCGACATCATCGTCGAGCCGCCGACAACCCAGAAGCCCCATCCCCCCTTCTGGCAAGGCGCCGGCCACCCGGAGTCGATCCGCCGCGTCGCCGCCCGAGGCCACAATCTCCTGTTGGATCAATTCGCCTCGATCGAGGACACGATCAGCCGCTTCGGCGTCTACCGCGACGCCATGCGCGACAACGGCTTCGGCTTCGATCCGCATCAGGTCGGCGTCGCCCGCGCCTTCCACGTCGCCAGGGACCAGGCCGACAAGGAGGACGCGCTTGAACGCCGCATCGCCGGAACCCGCCGCATGCACGCTATCAGCCAGCGTCCCGACGGCAAGAACACCGCCAGCATCATGGCGTTCTCCGACACAAGGGAAGCCAGCGAGGCCAGCGCCCTGTACGGCAGCCCCGACGAAATCTGCCGCAAGATCGAGCAACTGCGCGATGCCGGCGTAGAATACATCCTGCTGAACGGCGGCGGCACGTCCCGCGAGAACCTGCGCCGCTTCGCGCGCGAGGTCATGCCGCATTTCCGCGCCCTCCCGGCCAGGGAAGCCGCCGCCTGACATGCCATGTAACGCATCGCAACAAATATCATAAAAACAATGCATTGTAGAGTAACATTGGGCAACAATCATTGATTCGGCGCGGTCGCCGCAAACGGCTATCCAGTGTCGCGGCGTCAGCAATACAGCAGAGCCGGATGGAACTTCGCCGATGGAAGGCCTCGCCAGGCTGCCACTTTCTGAACGGCCTGATCCGGACCAGCCGGTCAGGTGGCGGCAACGCACCCTGAAATGCGCGATCGATTGCGTCGGCATTGGCGTGCACTCCAACAAGCGCGTGACGCTGACGATCCGTCCCGCGCCAGCCGATCACGGCATTGTCTTTCGCCGCGCCGATCTCCATCGCGACATCGCCGCCCGTTTCGAGAACGTGGTCGATACCCATCTGTGCACCGTCCTGGCGGACCCCAACGATCCGACAGCGCGTGTCGGCACGGTTGAACACCTTCTCGCCGCCCTCGCCGGCGCCGGCATAGACAACGCCCTGATCGAACTTGACGGCCCCGAGGTTCCCATTCTCGATGGCTCCGCCGCGCCATTCCTGTTCCTGCTGGATTGCGCCGGCGCGGTGGCGCTTGACGCGCCGCGCCATGTCATCGAAATCTGCCGCGCCGTCCGCGTCACCGCTGGCGATGCCTGGGCCGAGTTCCGTCCGCTCGGCCCCATCGCCCGCTCCGCGCAGCCGGTGCTTGAGCTGGACCTTTCCATCGAATTCACCGCCACGGCGATTGGCCGCCAATCTTGTTCCCTGCGACTGACCCCGGACAGCTTTCGCCATCAACTGGCGTCTGCCCGCACCTTCGCCATGGCATCCGACGTCGATCGCCTAAGAGCCGCCGGCCTGGCCCTTGGTGGCAGCCTGGACAACGCGGTTGTCGTCGATGACGGCGACATTCTCAACCCCGGCGGCCTGCGCATGGCCAACGAGTTCGCCAGCCACAAGCTGCTGGACGTCGTCGGGGACTTGTCCCTGACCGGAGCCGCGCTCCATGGCCGATTTGTCGCGCACCGCACCGGTCACGAGTTGAACAACCTGCTGCTGCGCACGTTGTTTGCCGACCCAACCGCCTGGCATGCCGTCACGTCCGATCCCCTTACGGTTGCCGCTTGACGCGGCTGATCGTCCAAGCCCGCCGATCAGGCGCCAGGATCGCTCGCTTAAACACGGAGCGCAGTTTTCGCCCGTGCTGCGGCGCTGTGTCTTAGAATAACGCGTCCAGCGAGAAAATCAGGCCAAGGGCGGAATAGGCATAGTACAGCAAACCCAGGAAGACGCCCAAAATCAACGAGACAGCCCATCCCTTGACAGTGCCATGGCCTCTTCCCGGTGTTTTCAGCCCCATGAAGTAGCTCAGGCCGGTGCCGGCGAGGCAAAACAGGAACAACGTCATCGCATTAACGCGCCTTCAAGGTTTCAACGGCCAAAACACGCATCCCACTATTGAATAGAACGATTCTGGGCAAAAGGCCGTCTACCAGGTCAGTGGCTTGCCGGCGCGCGCCTCGATCACCAGCGCCATCTGCTTGCATCGCGAGACAACCGTGATCCCTTCCGCCATCGCCGCCTGCGCGATCGGGACTTCCGATGTTTCGAATGCAACGACACCGCGCCGCCCTGCCGCCTCGGCCTCGTCCAATCCCGCCGCGTCCGCCCGCGGCAGCGAAGCGATCGCGGCACGCTGCATGGTTACGATGTCCTCTCCGATCATGCCCTGCGCGTGGCAGTACTCCAGCAATCCAAGCTGGTTGTGCTCCGCCAGGTGCAGCGAGCGTACAGCCTCATCCGACCGTCGTCCCGCCACCCCCTGCGCCACCGCCGCGCAGGAGATGCCAAGTGCGGCCAGCGCCATGCCAAATGCCGGCGCCGGACGCGTGCGTGAGCCTCGGTGATCTTCAACGCGCCCCACGACTTGGCCCGAACGCCGCGCCTGCGCTACTTCGACCGAATCATTTGGCCGCGAATCTCGCCACTCGGGTTCGCCGCCGTGTGCAGGTTCACGTACCAACGCCCCGCCGTCAGGTCCGCCATCTGCGCATCCGTCAGCGTGACCGTTCCCTTGATGGGACTCGCCAGGGGCGCGGCGAGGGGGACGGCAACCCCTGCGTTCTTCCCTTCTTCAGCCGGCCCATGGAAATGCCCGGCTGTCGCGGGCCCCGTAAGCTCCGTGTAGGCAACCGTGTAGGTCAGGACCTTTGTGCTCGTGTCGAGCGAGGCCACGGCCGTGCCGTTGCCATTCGTGGTCTTGGGCGGAACTTCCGACGTGCCATTCAACGTCGCGCCAAACGGCACTGTCTCGGCTTGTGCAACACCGCAAAGCAGCAATGCCACGCCAGCCATCAAAGCAACGCGAGTCATATTCATTGTCCTTTTCCTCACCATTGGCAGCATGAGCCAATTTGCCTCCGCTGTCATGTCTGCCCCAGCCAATCCGAAAATCCCGGCCGGAACGGCCGCGACGTCAGCCTCGCATGCATCCCAACTCTCGACATGTCGCCGCATCCTCCATAAAAGCCAGCTATGGGAACATTGAGCCAACGACATGGGCCTGAAGACACACGCACCTAGGCTGCGGCCCACTGCCATTGCATGTCTCATAAGTGCGATGAGCTGCGTCGCCATGCTGACAGCCGCATGCACGCCGCAACCAGCGCCGCCGCCCGTTCCGCCCCATGCCGCTGCCCATGCCAACCCGCCGGACTGGTACCATCAGCAACTTGCCGCGGCGCGCGCGGCAAGACGGGCGCACCAACCGGCTTCCGACAAAGCCGGCGCGCAGCAAGCCTATGACACGGTCATGCGTGACGCCTGCCTCCATGCGGCCGTGATGGGGCCGGGCAAATACACGGCGCGCTGCGACGCGATCCTGCACCAGGCGCCGGCGCAAACGCTGATCGACCCTTGCGACGCCAACGCCGACGATCCGTCCGTCCAGGCCGATTGCAGCGATTGATCCCGCGATCCGGATCGTTCCACGCCTGCTCTCCTGATGACGTCACCAAGCGCGAGTTCAGACGCCATGCCGCCTCTCCCGACGAGCGGGCCGTCCGCCGGTGATGGCCATCAGGCAGGCCTCCAGCCTCTGTCTCGCGCTTTCTTCCAGCGGCCTGCCCCCGAACTCGCCCGTGACCTGATCGGGGCGACGTTGCTGGTGGACGGCGTCGGCGGCATCGTGGTCGAGACGGAAGCATACGACCATCAGGACCCCGCCTCGCACAGCTTCCGTGGCCCCAACCTGCGCAACGCCGCCATGTTCGGCCCGGCCGGCCACGCTTACGTCTACCGTTCCTATGGCATCCACTGGTGCCTGAACACCGTTTGCGGCGCCGAACCGACAGGAAGCGCCGTTCTCATCAGGGCGCTGGAGCCCACAGCCGGCCTGAACATCATGCGCGAGCGGCGCGGAACGTCCGACCCGCGAAACCTTTGCCGTGGCCCTGGGCGTTTATGCCAGGCGCTGGGCATTACGCGGGCGTTGGACGGCCTCCCCTTGGACAGGCCGCCTTTTGCCCTTGAAAATCGGCCGGCAATGGTACAAATCGTGATCGGACGACGCATCGGGATAACCCGAGGAACCGAGACGCCTTGGCGGTTCGGGATGGCCTACTCGCAATTCCTAAGCCGACCTCTGACAGAGATTAACACGCGCTAAGCGAAACCTCCCGGTATTCGCGTCGCAAACCACCATGGTATACGCCGCGCGATGACCCAGCTTCACACCACATCCTGTCTGCTCCTGGCGCTCGCGTTGTCCCCGATGCTCTCCGCCTGCGGCACGAGCGACGACGCCAAGAAAGCCGCCGCCCCGACCGCTCCGGTGGAGGAGCTTTACAACAACGGCGTCGATGCCCTGAACGCCCGCCGCTTCTCCACGGCCGGCGACCAGTTCAATGCGGTGGAGCAGAACTACCCGTACTCCTCCTGGGCCGTGAACGCGCAGTTGATGTCGGGCTACTCGCTCTATCTCCAGAACAAGTACACCGACGCGATCGGCACCCTGGACCGCTTCATCCAGTTGCATCCGGCGCACCGCGACATCGGCTACGCCTATTACCTGCGTTCCCTATGTTACTACGAGCAGATCGCCGACATCCAGCGCGACCAGCGTGGCACCGAGCAGGCCATGAACGCGCTCCGCGAGGTCGTCAACCGCTTCCCGGATTCAACCTACGCCCGCGACGCCCAGCTCAAGATCGACCTGTGCTTCGACCATCTCGCCGGCAAGGAAATGGAGATCGGCCGCTACTACCAGAAACAGCACCTGTATGAAGCCGCCATCGGCCGCTTCCAGCGGGTCGTCGATGATTTCCAGACCACCAACCATGTCCCCGAGGCCTTGCATCGCCTGACGGAGGTCTACCTCGCCCTGGGCCTGAGGGACCAGGCGCGCAAGACCGCCGCCGTTCTGGGCTACAATTACCCCGGCAGCGCCTGGTACGATGACAGCTACGCGCAACTCGCCGATGACGGCGTCGCCCGCCCCAACGGCGGCCAGCCTGACGATGCGGCGGCTCGCGGCTTCTTCTCCCGTGCGTGGCATGCGGTGTTCTGACCTTCCGCTGGCGGGTGTCCCATTGCTGATCGGCGGCCCCGCATGCTGACGGCGCTGTCGATCCGTGACGTCGTGCTGATCGAGCGCCTCGACCTGACGTTCGACCAGGGCCTCACCGTGCTGACCGGCGAAACCGGCGCGGGCAAGTCGATCCTGCTCGACAGCCTGGGCCTGGCGCTGGGCGCCCGCGCCGAAAGCGGCCTGGTTCGCGCGACGGCGGAGCAAGCCAGCGTCACCGCCTGCTTCACGCCTCCGGACAGTGATGCGATGGCGGCGGTGCTGGAAGAACAGGGTCTGGGCGCCGATGATGAGGTCGTGCTGCGCCGCGTCGTCAACCGGGACGGCCGATCCCGCGCCTTTGTCAACGATCATCCGGTCGGCGTCGCCCTGCTGCGCCGCGTGGGCGAACTCCTGGTGGAAGTGCAGGGCCAGCACGAGCAAATGAGCCTTGCCGACCCGTCCCGCCACGCTGGCCTGCTCGACGCGTTCGGCATCCCCGGCGCGCTGCGCAGGCGGACATCCGAAGCATGGCGTGCCTGGCAGGAAGCCTTGTCAAGCCTGAAAAAAGCCCGTGAGGCCATTGAAGAGGCCGAACGCGACGAGGAGTGGCTGCGTCACGCCGTCGATGAGCTCGCCACCCTGGCTCCCCGGATCGGCGAGGAAGAAGCCCTGGCCAAGGAACGCCTGCGGCTGCAGCAGAACGAACGCCGGGCGGAAGCGATCGCCGGAGCATTGGCGGAGCTGACGCCGCGTGACCGCCGCGGCGCCGCTCCGTCCGCCGCCCTGCGCTCCGCCGTGCGCGCGCTGCAACGCCTGGCGCCATCGGGGCAGCCGGATGCGGCCAATCCCGCCGAACCGGCCATGGCCGCCCTGGAGCGCGCCGAGGAAGCGCTGGCCGAAGCCGAAACCTTGCTGACTCGCCTGATCGCCGACTCTGATGTCGACCCACGCCTGCTCGAACAATCCGAGGAACGGTTGTTCGCCCTCCGCGCCGCCGCCCGCAAGCACAGTGTCGCCGTCCCCGACCTGCCAGCGTTGCTCGATACGCTGGCCGCGCGCCTGGCGGCGCTGGAAACCGGCGCGGCGGCCATCACAGCCCTGGAACAGGCCGCGCAAGACACCCGAAGCCAGTACGACGCCGCCGCCAAGGCCCTGTCGGCCGCGCGCGCCGCCGCCGCCGCGAGGTTGCAGAAGGCCGTCACCGCCGAGCTTCCGCCGCTTCGCCTGGACAAAGCTCGTTTCTTTGTTGAAGTGACACCGTTGCCGGAAGTGGCCTGGGGCTCCACCGGCGTTGATCAGGTCCGCTTCCTGATCGCCACCAATCCGGGGCAGGAGCCAGGGCCTTTGGCGCGCGTCGCCTCGGGCGGCGAGTTGTCGCGGCTGATGCTGGCGATGAAGGTCGTCCTGTCCGCCGGCTCCGCCGTGCCAACCCTGGTGTTCGACGAGGTCGATTCCGGCATCGGCGGCGCGACCGCCGCGGCCGTCGGCGAACGTTTGGCGCGCGTCGCCGAACAGTTGCAAGTGTTGGTGGTGACGCACAGCCCGCAGGTCGCCGCCCGAGGCGCCGCCCATCTGCGCGTCGCCAAGGCCGCCGCCCTCAACCGCACCGCCACGACAGTCGATCACCTGGACCCTAGCGCCCGCCGCGAGGAAATCGCCCGCATGCTTGCCGGAGAAACGATTTCCGACGCCGCCCGCGCCGCCGCCGACGATTTGCTGGGCGCCCAAAGGCCGGCGCGAGGCTTGCTGGTATGACAGCCTTCCGCTGCCTTGGCTGGACGTGTCTTGCCCAAAGCATGCCGGCGCCATGAAGCCGACAGGCAATGCAACGGCGTCACAGCCCAGCGCAACAACGTCACGACCCGGCGCAACAGCGTCATGGCCCGACCCACCGGCGCCATGGCCCGACCCGCCGGCGCCATGGCCCGACCCGCCGGCGCCATGGCCCGACCCACGGGCGTCATGGCCTCACCCACCGGCGTCATGGCCTGACCCGCCGGCGCCATGGCCTGCCCCGCCGGCGTCATGGCCTCACCCACCGGCGCCATGGCCCGACCCACCGGCGTCAAGGCCTCACCCGCCGGCGCCATGGCCCGATCCGCCGGCGCCATGGCCTCACCCACCGGCGCCATGGCCCGACCCACCGGCGTCATGGTCCGACCCGCCGGCGTCATGGCCCGACCCATCGGCGCCATGGCC
>CAXTXZ010000125.1:0-8781 GCA_964248015.1 uncultured Rhodopila sp.
CATCCGAGAGAACTCCGAGGTCACCACCCGCCTGATGACACCCGAAGCCGCCGTCGAACTCGGCGCGATGGCCCTGTTCGGCGAGAAGTACGGCGACGAGGTCCGGGTCGTGGCCATGGGTGAACCCGATGGCAACAAGGCCGCTTGGTCGATCGAGCTTTGCGGCGGCACGCATGTCCGCCGCACCGGCGACATCGGCTACTTCCGCATCGTAAACGAAGCGGCGGTCGCCTCCGGCGTGCGGCGGATCGAGGCGGTAACCGGCGCATCGGCCGAAGCCTTGGTCGGCGAAACCCAGGCACGCCTGAACGCCGCAGCCGGAGCCTTACGGGCCGCCCCCGCCGAAGTCCCCGACCGTATCGCCACGCTGCTGGAGGAGCGCCGCAAGCTGGAGCGCCAAGTCGCCGACCTGCAAAAGAAACTCGCCACCGGCGGCGCCGCGGCGGAGGCCGAGGACATCAACGGCATCAAGCTGTCCGCCCGCAACCTGGGGGAGATCCCGGCGCGCGACTTGAAAGCCCTGGCGGACGCGATCGGCAAGCAGCAAGGCTCCGGCGTGGTGGCGCTGGTTTCCACGGCGGAAGGCAAGGCCAGCATTGTTGTCGCGGTGTCACCCGACCTGACGGGCCGGATCAGTGCGGTCGATCTGGTGCGCGCGGCATCGGCGGCTGTCGGCGGCAAGGGCGGAGGCGGCCGGCCTGATCTGGCGCAGGCTGGCGGCCCGGACGGCGAACGGGCGGATGACGCGTTGGCGGCGGTGCGCGGGGCGCTGGGTTGAATTCGCCGACCTGAACACTCGGCTCAAGACGCTATGGCGCACCGCAGTCCGTCTGTGACCACGGCGTGCCATACGCCATGGTTGTTACGCGGATTCATCCCTTCAAACCTTTCGGCCCTTCGGCGATCGGCTTTATCCCAGCATCGATAGCACGGCCTCCGCCGCGCCGTCCGACGGAAGGCCCTCCGGTGGCCGCAGCATCGCCAGTGCTTCCGCGAACCCTTGGCGCTGCGTTTCAGCCGCTGCGGGATCGCTCAACAGCCGATGCAGTTCGGCGGCCAGCCGGTCCGGCCGGCTGTCATATTGCAGCAGTTCCGGCACCACCAGGCGATCCAGCAGCAGGTTCAGGATCGAGGCGTACTTGATCTTGATCATCTGCTTGGCGATCAGGTGCGTCAGCGGGTTGATCCGGTACGTCACCAGCATCGGCACGTTCGCCAGCGCCAGTTCCAGGGTGGAGGTGCCGGATTTGGTCAGCGCCGCAGCCGACGCGGCGAACGCATCGTATTTGTCCGCCGCCTCGGACACCAGGATCGGCCGCACCGGCCACGCCGCGGTCCGCTGGCGCACCATGGCCTCCACCGGCCCGGCCAGGGGCACGACCGGGATCACCGGCTCGGGCAGCAGCCGGATCGTGGCTTCGAGGATCGGCAGCAGCCGCGACACCTCGCTCTGCCGGCTGCCCGGCATCACCGTCAGGATGCGCGCATTGGCGGGAATCCCGTGCCGAGCGCGGAACCGCTCGGCGTTCCCCTGGTTCGCGCCGCTTTCCAGGACAGGATGCCCGACGAACCGGCTGGGCAGGCCGTGCTTCGCGAAGAACGCCGGCTCGAACGGCAGCAGGCACAGCAGTTCGTCCCAAAGGCCCGGATAGTCCTTCACCCGGTTCTCCCGCCACGCCCAAACCTGAGGGGCGACGTAATGCGCCCGCCGCACCGAGGTCGGTTGCAGCGCGCGCAGCACGCGCAGCGTGAATCCCGGCGCGTCGATCGTCACCAGGATGTCGGGGGCGCGCGCCCGGATGTCGGCCACGGTCCGGTTGAGCAGCGCCCGCAAGCGCATGATCCGCGGCAAGACCTCCAGCAGCCCCATCACCGACAGCTCGCGGATGGGAAACAGGCTGGCCAGTCCTTCGTCAGCCATGGCACTGCCGCCGATGCCGATGAAATGCGAGTCGGGGCGCCGCGCCTTGATCGCGCGCATCAGGCGGGCGCCCAGGGCGTCGCCGCTTTGCTCGCCGGCGATCAGATAGATCAGAGGCATCGGGGGATGGCCAGCCAAGCGCCAGCGGACAGCCTGGGTGTGGCGAACCCCGGCACGCTACCGCCTGCCCGCCATCATGTAGTTGACCCCCATGTCCCGCGCCGTCCGCCACCGCATGGTCAGGGGGTCGGCAACCAGCCCAGTGGAATGCGTGACACGCAACCCAGCCGCCCGCAGCATTCCCGCCAGCTCCGCCGGGGTGATGAACGCCTTCCAGTCATGCGTGCCCACGGGCAACATCCGCAGCACGTACTCAGCGCCGAACTTCGCCACCATCCAGGACCGCCGCGTGCGGTTGAGCGTTGACAGCACAAGCACGCCGCCGGGTTCCAGCAACCGCGCCAGCACCCGGACGAACGCCGCCGGATCAGGCACGTGCTCAATGACCTCCAGCGAGACGATTGCCGGGAAACGCGCGCCTTCCGCCGCCAGGTCCTCGGCCACGCAGGGGCGGTAAGCCAGCTTCAGCCCCTGCCCTTCGGCATGCGCGCGCGCCGCCTCGATCGCTTCCCCGGCCGCGTCGATCCCCAGCACGTCATGATGCCGCCGAGCCAAAGCCTCGGAGGCGAGGCCGGCGCCGCAGCCAACGTCCAGCAGCCGGGTCGGGCCGCCCACGACCGCCTCAATCCAGCCGATGCGCGCCGGATTCATCTGGTGCAGTGGCTTCATCGGCCCGTTGGGGTCCCACCAGCGCCTGGCCAGTTGGTCGAATTTCCTTACCTCCGCCGTCGAGACCGTCCCGCTCATGATGGTTGCTCCTGTCCCCGCCGGTCAGTATGTGTGCGCCCGCACTTCAATCTGGCAACTGTTCATGGCCCGTATCGTGATGAAATTCGGCGGCACCTCCGTCGCCGACCTCGACCGCATCCGCAACGTCGGGCGGCGCGTGAAGCAGGAGGTCGAGCACGGCAACCAGGTCGCCGTCGTCGTCTCCGCCATGTCAGGCGTCACCAACCAACTGGTGAAATGGTGCACTGATTTGTCGCCGCTGCACGACGCGAGGGAGTACGATTCCGTCGTCGCCACCGGCGAACAGGTCACCTCCGGCCTGCTGGCGATCTGCTTGCAGGAGAACGGCATCGACGCGCGCTCCTGGCAGGGCTGGCAGATCCCGCTCCGCACCGACACGGCGCACGGCAAGGCGCGCATACAGTCGATCGAGGGCGCGGAACTGGTGCGCCGCATGGCAACCGGCCAGGTCGCCGTCGTCGCAGGCTTCCAGGGCATCGCGCCGGATAACCGCGTCACGACGCTGGGGCGCGGCGGGTCGGACACCTCGGCGGTGGCGCTCGCCGCGGCGCTGAAGGCGGATCGCTGCGACATCTACACGGATGTGGACGGGGTCTACACGACCGATCCCCGCATCGTGCCGAAAGCGCGCAAGCTTGCGAAGATCGCTTACGAGGAAATGCTGGAACTCGCCTCGGTGGGCGCCAAGGTGCTGCAAACCCGCAGCGTCGAGTTGGCGATGAACGAGCGTGTCCGGGTGCGCGTGCTGTCCAGCTTCCTGGACGCGCCGCCCGGCGGGGACACCGGGACGCTGGTCGTGGATGAGGATGAGATCATGGAAAAAGAGATCGTGGCGGGCATCGCCTATTCGCGGGACGAGGCGAAGATCACGGTGCGCCGGGTGCCCGATCGGCCGGGCATCGCCGCCGCCATTTTCGGCGCGCTGGCGGAGCAGAACGCCAATGTCGACATGATCGTGCAGAACATCTCGGCTGACGGCACCACCGACATGACGTTCACTGTCGGCAAGGCCGACCTGCCGCGGGCGCGATCCGCGCTGGCCGGCATCAAGACCCAGATCAACAACGCGGAGATCATTGAAGACCCGGATGTAGCCAAGATCAGCGTCGTCGGCGTCGGCATGCGCAGCCACGCCGGCGTCGCCAACACCATGTTCAGCGCCCTGGCGGACAAGGCGATCAACATCCAGGTGATCTCCACCAGCGAGATCAAGGTCAGCGTGCTGATCGCCGCCGAATACACCGAACTCGCCGTCCGTGCCCTGCATGCCGCGTATGGCCTTGATGCCATCTGACCCCCGCGCGCGGCTCGACCAGCTATGGGAGCGTGGCACGGCGTTCCTCGGCTGCCCATACGCGATCATGGGCGGCGCCATGAGCTGGGTCAGCGAGAAGCACCTGGTCGCCGCCATATCAAACGCCGGCGGTTTCGGCGTGATCGCCTGCGGCGCCATGAGTCCGGCGCAACTGGCGGAGCAGATCGCCGGCACGCAGGCGCTGACGGACAAGCCGTTCGGCGTGAACCTGATCACCATGCACCCGGAACTGAACGACCTGATCCGCGTCAGCCTGGAGGCCAGGGTCGGCCACATCGTCCTGGCCGGCGGCATTCCGCCCAGCCCGGCGGTGCGCGCGGTGAAGGATGGCGGCGCCAGGCTGGTCACCTTCTCGCCGGCGCTGTCGCTGGCCAAGCGCATGGTCCGCTCCGGCGCCGATGCCATCGTGATTGAAGGCTCCGAGGCGGGCGGCCATATCGGCCCGGTGTCCTTGACGGTCCTCGCGCAGGAAGTCCTGCCGCATCTGCGTGACGTCCCGGTTTTCGTCGCGGGCGGGCTTGGGCGCGGCGAGGCTATCCTGGCCTACCTGGAAATGGGCGCTTCCGGCGCGCAGCTTGGCACCCGCTTCGCCGCCTCGGCCGAATCCATCGCGCATGACAAGTTCAAGAAGATGTTCGTGCACGCCTCGGCGCGCGACGCCCTGCCATCGGTGGAACTTGATCCCCGCCTGCCGGTGATCCCGGTGCGCGGCCTGGTGAACGAGGGGACAAAGCGCTTCCTGGCGCACCAGGCGGAAACTCGCGACAAGTTCCTGGCGGGCACCGTCACGAAGGAGGAGGCGCAACTGCTGATCGAGCGCTTCTGGGCCGGCGCGTTGCGTCGCGCCGCGATCGACGGCGATGTTGAAACCGGGTCTGTCATGGCCGGCCAGTCGGTTGGCATGGTGACCAGCATTCAACCGGTTGCCGAGATCATCCAGGAACTGATCAACCAGGCGGTCGAGGGGCTGGCGACCCGTGAAGAACGCGGCGCGGGTCCGGCATGACCAAGGCAGTCCGCGCCGCCCTGGCCGTGTCGGGCGCAGGTGCCGGATACGCGCGGTGGCAAGGCTGTTTCGCTTGGCAAGCGATCAGCGGCCGAGCATGAGGTTGCACGCACACGTTGAACGCTGACGGTTCCGCCGCTTGCGCAATGCAGCATGGTGGTTGCCAGGGCAGGCACTTGTCGGGCGGTTTCTTTCCAGGCTTTCCGCTCGTCCAGAAAGCCTCATGGCGTGACTGTCATACAAGGATCTGGCAAATGGCCATGCTTCGGCCACGTCAACGCGCTACCTGCCAGGTCATTGGGCTGTTTGACAGTGGTTGGACACGGTGAGGGATTATGGAATGCCCGGCGGCATGACAAGGTCTAAGGGTTTACTGTCGCGACTGCGTAACCTGCGCGCGCATGGCGCCGGGTCCTTGTCAGCGCTCGTCTGCCTTGTTGCCTCCGAACTGGCCAGCGAGGTGTGCTCGGTTTACGTGCAACGGCCGGGTGACATCCTGGAACTGGCGGCAACCGAGGGCCTGAAGGCAGACGCCGTGGGCCGCACCCGGTTGCGGGTGGGCGAGGGCATCGTCGGTCTCTGCGCCGCGACCGCCACCGTGATGAACCTGCCGGACGCGCAGAGCCACCCTGCCTTCGCCTACCGTCCGGAAACCGGAGAGGAACCCTTTGCGTCCCTGCTCGCGGTGCCGGTCCGCCGCTCCGGCCGCATCCTGGGCGTACTGGTGGTGCAAAGCCGCGCGCCGCGCAACTTCACCGCAACCGAAATCGAGGACCTGGAAACCGTGGCGATGCTGCTGGCCGAGATGTTGCCGGCCAGCGGCGCCACGGATGGCTCCCCCGACGGGTTGGCCGCCACGGTGCCGCGCCTTTTCACTGGCACGCCCCTCATGGGCGGCATCGCCGTCGGGCCTGTCGTGCTGCTGAGCTCCGCGCGGCCCGTCGCCCGCTTCCTGTCTGATGATCCCGAGGCGGAGCAGGCCAGATTGGATCAGGCCGTGGCCAGCATGCAGCGCGGCCTGGACGACCTGTTCGCCGATGTGCCGCATAATGGGCGACCCGACGACGTGACGGCATCGCGCGAGGTGCTGGAAGCCTATCGGCTGGTTGCCGCCGACGCCGGGTGGCTGCGCCGCGTGGCCGATGTGATCCGGGGCGGCATGACGGCCGAGTTGCTGGACTGGCACGCGCGCGGCATCGCTGGCGTGGCGATCGAGGAAGCCAGTCCCGCCGGCCACGCCGCCATCCTCGCCCGCGCCCTGGGCATGCCCGCGCTCGGCAACCTGCGTGGCATGCTGGACAGCGCGGAACCGGGCGACGACGCGGTGATCGACGCCGATGACGGCCAGTTCATCCTGCGCCCGGAAACCGAGGTGCGCGATGCCTACTCCCGCGCCCGCGAAGCCCGCAACGCCAAGTATGCCGAACTGGCGGCCTGGCGGCAACGCCCGGCGGTCACCGCGAATGGCGTCGGTCTGAAGCTGATGCTCAACATCGGCCTGAGCCTGGAACTGCCGCAACTGGCGCGCACGGGAGCCGATGGCATCGGCCTGTTCCGCACCGAAATCGCCATGCTGGCCCGTGGCTCGGTTGCCGATGTCAATGAGCAGGCGGCGATGTACGCCCGCGTGCTGGATGAGGCAGGCGACAAGCCCGTGCTGTTCCGAACGCTTGACCTCGGCGCGGACAAGATGCTGCCGGGGACCGTCAATGACGAGGAAAACCCCGCCATGGGCTGGCGGTCCCTGCGCGTCGGCCTGGACCGCCCGGCCCTTCTGCGGCGTCAGTTGCGCGCCCTGTTGCTGGCCGCGGGCAGCCGCGAGCTGTCCGTCATGTTCCCCATGGTCGCGACGGTGGCGGAGTTTCGCGCCGCCCGCTCGCTTCTGCTGGCCGAGGCCCGCCGCGTCCAGCCGTCCTCGGGCAACCTGCGGATCGGCACGATGCTGGAGATACCCGCCCTGATGTGGCAGTTGCCGGACCTGCTGAAGGAGGTCGATTTCCTGTCCATAGGATCGAATGACCTCTTGCAGTTCCTGTTCGCCGCCGATCGCGGAACGCCCTCACTGTACGATCGCTACGACTTCCTGTCCCAGCCGGTGCTTGATGTGCTGGATCAGGTGGTGGCGGCGGCAAAGGTCGCGGGGGTTTCCGTGTCGCTGTGCGGCGAAGCGGCCTCGCGCCCGCTGGAGGCCCTGGTCATGGCCACGATCGGAGTTCGATCCTTGTCGATGCCCGCAAGCGCCATCCTGCCGATCAAGGCGATGTTCGCGCAGGTTGATCTGGCGGCGTTCCAGCCCGTCCTGTCGGCGATACGCCGCGGCGGGGGAATGGGCTTGCGGGAGCCGATTGCAACCTGGGCGCGTGAGCAAGGCATCATTGCTTGAACGATTGGCCGCATGAGGCGCGCGGCGCACTGATCCTGCATCCCTCAACGGCGCTGGAGCGGTCGTCTTCCAATGCGGCCAGGCAACGGCTATATCCGGGCTTTGTCCGCTGGCGTCTCGCAGTATCGGCGTGGCGTATCATCTGGTATCACTAGGCAACGCATTTTCATATGCCTCGCGATCAAGGAACTTCGCATGAGCAGCTACCGACCCTACCAGGAAATCACGCGCCGCAAGTCGCGGCGGGTTTATGTCGGCAAGGTTCCGGTGGGCGATGGCGCGCCGATCACCGTGCAAACCATGACCAACACCCTGACGCACGACGTCGCCGCCACCGTCGCGCAGATCAAGCGCGCCGAGGCGGCCGGCGTGGACATCGTGCGCGTGTCCTGCCCTGACCAGGAAAGCGCCGTGGCGCTGAGGGACATCACCCGCCAGGTCGATGTGCCGATCGTCGCCGACATCCATTTCCATTACAGGCGCGCGCTGGAGGCCGCCGAGAACGGCGCGGCGTGCCTGCGCATCAACCCCGGCAACATCGGCAGCGACGAGCGGGTGAAGGAGGTCATCAAGGCCGCGCGCGACCATGGCTGCTCCATGCGCATCGGCGTGAACGCGGGTTCCCTTGAGAAGCACCTGCTGGAAAAGTACGGCGAACCCAACCCGGAGGCCCTGGTCGAAAGCGCCCTGTACCACGCGAACATCCTGCAACAGCACGATTTCCACGACTTCAAGATCAGCGTGAAGGCGTCCGACGTGTTCCTGGCCGTTGCCGCCTACCAGCAATTGGCGGAGGTGTGCGACCATCCCCTGCATATCGGCATCACCGAAGCCGGCGGGCGGCGCATGGGCACGGTGAAGTCCTCCATTGGGCTGGGGTCTTTGCTGTGGGCGGGCATCGGCGACACGCTGCGGGTGTCCTTGTCCGACGAACCCGAGGAAGAGGTTCGCGTCGGCTGGGACATGCTGAAGACCCTGGGCATACGCCATCGCGGCGTGAAGGTGATCTCCTGCCCCTCCTGCGCCCGCCAGGGCTACAACGTGATCGAGACGGTCCGCACCTTGGAGGACCGGCTGAGCCACATCGAGACGCCGATCACCCTGTCGATCATCGGCTGCGTGGTGAATGGTCCCGGCGAGGCGCTGATGACCGATCTTGGCGTGACCGGCGGCGGCAACGGCCGGCACATGATCTACAGCGGCGGCAAGACGTCGCACACGATCGACAACGCGGCGATGGTGGACCACATCGTGCAACTGGTGGAAGCCAAGGCGGCGGAGTTGCA
>CAXTXZ010000126.1:0-5418 GCA_964248015.1 uncultured Rhodopila sp.
AGCAGGCAGTCGTCGTGCGGCGTGCGGATCTCGGTCTCGCCGTCCATGGCGATCAGCGTGTTGCGTTCTGGTATGATGTCGCCGCCGCGGAAGGTCCGCGCGAACGCGAAGCCGGACGTCATCGCGGTCACCGCCACCGTGACTGTCGCCAGCCGGGAAGGTTTCGCTGGCGGCAGGGACGGCAGCGGCGCGTCGGGTTCGGTGATGCCAAGATGACGCAGCAGGCCGGCGACGCTGCCCAGCATGGTTTCGACCGTGGATGGCTCCCAATGCTGTCCGGCCTCGGCAAGGCAGGCGGCATGGGGCGTGTCGGGATTGGAAAAGCGCGGGTAGTCGATCAGGCGGCGGCCGTTCAAATGGCCGTCGTCCGCAACGACAAGCGGCGGCGCGCCGATCGCTTTCGCCAGGGCCTTGCCCTTTTCCGACGTGCCGCACAGGATCAGCGCCTCGGATGGCCACAGCATCGAGTGCAGGTCGAGCGCGATATCGACCGTGTCGACCAAATCACGAATTTCCCTGGCCCGGTCGAGTTCGATCGAGTGACGCGGCCCGTTCAGGATGGACGGCTCCCAGACCCGGTTCAGGTCTTCGTCAAGGAACCGCGACGCGGTGGGACGTTGCGGATCGAACCGGTCGAAGGCGGCCAGGTTGACGAAGCCGAACGACAGTTTGCCTCGGGCCGGCTTCAGGCCATCGCGCAGCAGCCGGTCGAGCACGACGGCGCCGGCGATTTCGTTGCCATGCACCAGCGAGAGCAACGCCACATGCGGTCCGGGCCGGTCCGAGGCGCGCGTGGTGAAGCCGCGAATGCCGGTGTTGCCGGCGATCCAGTCGGATATGTCCGGCCGGCAGAGGCGGACCTTGAAGTCAGGCAGCGCGGAAGAGGGAGTGTGCAGGCCCATTGGGCACCTTGGATCAGGCGAGCAGCCGGTCCGCAAGCTGGCGGATGAACCGGTCGCAGGCGTCGAGTTCGGATTGGGCGATCCATTCGTCTGGCTGATGCGCCTGCGCGATGTCCCCTGGACCGCAGATGATGGTGGGGATGCCGGCTTCCTGGTAAAATCCGCCCTCGGTGCCGTAGCTGACCTTGCCCGCGCTGTTGGAGCCGGTGACCTGTTTCACCAGGCTGGCCAGAGCATGATCCGCCGGCAGCGCCATGCCCGGCATTTCCAGATGGACCTCGTATGCAAACCCGCAGGCGGGATGCACGGCCCGCATCGCCGGCTCGATGTTCCCGGCGATCCAGGCCTTCATCCGGGCCATGCGCGCCTGCGCCGGATCGCCTGGGATGGGACGCCATTCCATGGTGAACATGGCGTGCTCGGGTATGATGTTGAGAATTGACCCTCCCCGTACTGTGCCGACATGGATGGTGGTGTGCGGGGGATCGAAGCCGTCCTCAAAAGGGCCTTCAACGGCAAGGCGGCGGGCTTCGCGGG
Source organism: uncultured Rhodopila sp. (assembly GCA_964248015.1). Lineage (GTDB taxonomy): Bacteria > Pseudomonadota > Alphaproteobacteria > Acetobacterales > Acetobacteraceae > Rhodopila. The sequence continues at coordinate 1,440 of CAXTXZ010000126.1, forward strand.
CGACCCAGGCGATGGCCTCGGCCGCCGCCTGCACCGCGTTGACGCCCTTGGAAGGCTCGCTGGAATGGCCGGGCAGGCCGCGCACCGTGACCGTCAAGTCGAGTTTTCCCTTATGCGCCAGGATCGGCTTCATGCCGGACGGTTCGCCGACAACACAGAGACTGGGGCGTAATCCGCTTTCGTCCAGATCCGCGATCAGCCGTTGCGCGCCCTGGCAGCCAACTTCCTCGTCGTAGCTGATGAACAGGTGCAACGGCCGCGCCAGCTTGCGCGCCTGGAAGTCCGGCGCCGCGGCGAGGCAGGCGGCGACGAAGCCCTTCATGTCGCAACTGCCCCGGGCGAACAGCCGGCCATCGCGGCGGCGCAGCGCGAACGGGTCGCCGGTCCATGCTTGGCCGTCAACCGGCACCGTGTCGACATGGCCGCTGAGCGCCAGGCCGCCGGCTTCTTGCGGGCCGATGACGGCGTGGATGTTGGCCTTCTGGCCAGGCGCATCCGTACTGACGCGGTACGGCACGCCGCAGCGGTCAAGATAGTCTCGAACGAAAGCAATCAGCTCAAGGTTGGAGTTCCGGCTGGTCGTGTCGAAGGCGACCAGGCGTTCCAAAAGCTCGGTTGTCGTCGTGCGGCTGGCGATGGCTTGGGACATGGGCATGAATGCACTCTATACGTGTCCGCGAGGGCGGCAACCGCCGTTTTGCGGAGCCTTCGGCGGGAAGGCCCGTTGCCTTGGCGGCGCCGGGTTCGCCGGTCAACGATCCAACTGGGCCATGGGCAACCTTGGCCCATCCTTCAGTTCTTCCACCGTGAGCCAGACCCATGCCAGGTTGGCCGCCAGCAGCACGGTCGTGACGACGAACACCCAGCGGATGCCGAAGCCGGCGGCAATCGTTCCGCCGGTCAGCGGCCCCAGCGAGTTTCCCAGGAATGTCGCCGACGCGGTCATGCCGTAGATCGTCCCGCGTGACTCGCGCGGGACGCTGCGGCCGATCAGCGCGTTCGCCGTCGGCAGGATGCCGCCAATGAACAGCCCAACCGCGAAGCGCTCGGCCACGAAGCTCCAGTAGCTGTTGGCGAAGACCTGCGGCGCGCTGGTCAAGGTTGCGCCCAGCAGGCAGATCAGCAGGACCTTGCGGTAGCCGATGGTGTCGCTGCGGTTGCCCAGGAACGGCGCGGAAATCAGGTTCGCCAGACCGGTGATGGAAAAGGCGACCCCCGCCAGCGTGGCGATTTGCGGCGGCGAGCCGATGAGTTCCTGCACGAACACCGTCACCACGGGCTGCACCGTGCGCGTGCTGAACTGCGCCATCAGCAGCACCAGGAACAGCGCCAGCAGGCCTGTCGAGCCAGTCAGCATGCCAAGGCCGGACCATGGCGACCGACGCTTGCCGGCGGCGGCGACCGGCGTGAAATCCTCGTGCACCACGGCCCAGCACAGCGCCAGCACGGCGCAGGTCAGGCCGGCGCACCAGTAGAAGGGCGCCCGGTAGCTGCCGGTGAGGTCGGCCAGCACCCCGCCGATGACCGGCCCGATCAACGAACCCACCAACTGGCCCGACGACAGCCAGCCCAGCGCGTAACCCAGCCGACGCTCGGGCACCTGGCTTGCCACCAGGGCGATCGCCGCCGAGGAAAAGCCGGCGAACGCTCCCATGACCGCACGCGCCGCGAAGAACTGCCAGACGTTGACGGACAGGCCCATCAGCGCGGTGAAGACCGCGATCGCGAAACTCGACCGCAGCAGCGAAAGCTTGCGCCCGTAGCGGTCAGCCACCCGGCCCCAGACCGGCGAGGCGAAGGCCGCCACGAATGAGGTTGCGCCGGTGATCACGCCGGACCAGACGTCGATGCCCTCGGTTGTCTCGACGCCGAGCCGGGGCAGCATCAGCGGGATGATCGGGCTGAGGAAGTTGATCGCGGCGGTCATGACGAACTGTATGCCGACCATGGCCCATAGCGTCCGCTGCCACCGCCCGTCGCCCGGTGGCGGCCTTGATGGGCTTCGCGGCGCGGCGTTGTCTGGCGCGTCTGTCATCCGGCGGCATGCTAACGGAACGCCGCCGGATGGAAAGCCAGCCCGTTTGACTCGCGAGGGACGTTTTGGGAGAGTTCCATCCGGGAGCCGGGGGGTTCAGCGATCATGCCGTCACGCCGGGAACGGATACGCATCGGCCTGTTGTTGCCATCGTCCAACACGACGCAGGAGTTCGAGTTCACCCGCATCCTGCCGGATGGCGTCACCCTGCATGCAGCCCGCCTGCCGCTGCGCAAGGTCGATGCGGACGCGACCGCCCGCGTTGTCGAGGACATCGAAACCGAAAGCCAGAAGCTGGCCGACGCCGATGTGGATGCGATTGTCCTGGCGGCGACCGCGCCCAGCTCGCGCAACGGCCTCGGCCATGACCAGCAACTGATCCAGCGGATCGAGGCCGCCTCCGGCCGTCGAGCGACCACGGCCTCCACGGCGCTGGTTCAGGCGCTGGGCGTGCTGGAGGCGCGGCAACTGGTCATCGGTGGCCCCTGGAGCGAGGCGACCAACGCCGTCGCGGCCCGGTTCATCGAGGCCAGTGGCTTCAAGGTGCTCGCGCATCGCGCGCTTGGCCTGGCGGACAACCTGGAGATCGGGTCGCTGGACGAGCGAACCGCTTATGACATGGGCGTCGCGGTCGATCAGCCGGAGGCGCAGGCGGTGATGCTGGCGTGCGGCAACTGGATGACGCTGGGCATTGTCGATCAGCTTGAGGCGGTGCTCGGCAAGCCGGTGCTGACGACCAATCAAGTCAGCCTGTGGGCGGTGCTGCGCCTGGCGGGTTACCATGCCCCGGTGTTCGGATGGGGAATGCTGCCGCGGGAGCACATGCAATGAGCGGCATCCTGCCGGCCAGGCCATGAAGATCATCATTCCCGATGACTACCAGGACATGGTGGACCGGTTGCCCTGTTACGGCTTGCTGGCCGGTCACGACGTTGTCCGCTACCGGGAGCCGGCCGCCAGCCTGGAGCAGCTTGTCGAACGCTTGAAGCCGGCCGAGGTCATTGTCGCGATCCGCGAGCGGGTCAGCTTCTCCCGCGAGCTGATCGAGCAGTTGCCCAACCTGCGGCTGATCGCGCTGGTCGGCCGAGCGGCGACGACGATCGACTATGAGGCTTGCCGTGACCGAGGCGTGCTGGTTTCGACAGGCCTCAGCAACTCGCCGCAGTCGCCGGCTGAATTGACCGTGGCGCTGATCCTGGCGGCCCGCCGCAACATCGTGACTGAAGCCGAACGGATGCGCCGCGGCGCGTGGCCTTGCACGCTGTCGCACCGCCTGGGCGGCAGCACGCTGGGCATATTCGGCCTGGGGACGATTGGCTCCCTGGTGGCGCGGGCGGGCGCTGGCCTCGGGATGAACGTGCTGGCGTGGGGGCAGGCGACGTCGGCCAGCAAGGCGCAGGCGCTTGGGTATGGCTTTGCCGCCAGCCAGGCGGACCTGTTCGAGCGCTCGGATGTCCTTTCGCTGCATGTCAGGTTGCGGCCGGACACCAGGGGCATCGTCGGCGCCGAGGATCTGGCCCGGATGAAGCCCACGGCCCTGCTGGTCAACACGTCGCGCGCCGAACTGATACGGCCCGGCGCGCTGCTTCAGGCGCTGCAAGCCGGACGTCCCGGATACGCGGCGGTTGACGTTTATGAGCAAGAACCAGTCATGGGCGGCGACCATCCGTTCCTGGGCATGCCCAATGTGGTTTGCATGCCGCATCTCGGCTGGGCGGAGTGGGACAACTTCGAGCTTTATTTCCGCGAGGCGTTCGAGCAGGTTGTTGCCTATGCCGAGGGCAAGAAGCTGCGGCTTGCGGAAGCATTGGCTAAGGACGCCGGGCTAGTGTCTTGGTTCAGGGGCTCGCCCACTAGGGCGAACTTCTGAACCAAGACACTAGCGCATGCAGGCTGACGGCAGGGTTCATCCAAGCGTGACCGGCGCTGTCAGCCTATGCCGAT
>CAXTXZ010000126.1:5428-8774 GCA_964248015.1 uncultured Rhodopila sp.
CGGAATGGGACAACTTCGAGCTTTATTTTCGCGAGGCGTTTGAACAGATCGTTGCCTATGCCGAGGGCAAGAAGCCGCGGCTCGCGGAGGCGTTGGCCAGGACACCGGGCTAGCGCATGCAGGCTGACGGCAGAGGCGGGCAGGGTTCATCCAACCGTGACTGCCGCTGTCAGCCCATGCCGATCGCCTGCTCGGCCAGGCTGTTGTCCACGCATTCGGCGAAAGGCACGTCGCGTTGCAAAGCGCCGCCGGATCGCATGCAGGCGGCCAGACGGTCGAAGCCTTCCTGCCTTATGACCGGATCGGGACCGTAGAGTTCCAAGGCACGGTAACGGTCGATGGCGGCGGCATAGAGGGCGGGCGGCACGTCCGGGAAGTAGCTGGCCAGGGCGTGCTGGATCTCTGTTCCGGGCGTGGCCCTGATCCAGCGCAGCGTGCGGTGCATTGCCCGCACCATGCCGAGCAGCTCGTCGCGTTTCGCGGCGATGACGGACCGGCGCGTCACTAGCGTTGTGTAGGCCGTCAGGCCCCGGTTCGCGGCGGCGTGCCACAAGTGCCCGTCGCCGGAGGCCAGCAAGTCCTCGGCGTATGGCTGGAAGAGTTGCGCCGCGTCCAGCGTCCCTGCCCGCAGCGCGGCCGTGTTCCGCGCCATCGTGCCGGTTGTCACGCGCGTCACCGAGGCGGGATCGACGCCGTCGCGCCTTATGTCGTCTTGCAGGCAGAGCCACGGCGTTGGCACTTCGGACACCGTGCCGAGGCGTGCGGCGGCAAGGTCCGCCGGGCGGAAGCCGGGCCTTGGCTCGCGCCCGATCACGAAGAACGGGTCACGGGCCACCACGTCGCAGAAACAGACGATGTCCGAGGCGGGGTCGGCATCATGCGTCATCAGCACGCGCAGCGGGCCGCCCCACATCACCTCGACCTCGCCCGCGCGCAGGGCGGCGGCGGTTTGTTCCGGACTGGAGGACAGGCGGAAATCGACATCGACGCCCTCGGCCTTGTAGGCGCCGGTTTCATGAGCCGCATAGAACGGCGTGTAGAACAGGGCGCGGAAATTCTCGGATAGCGTGATCATGCGGGGTTCTTCCTCGGCTGGCAGGCGGCGTGACGATGCGCCAGGGAAGGGTTCGGCAAAAGAGGGCGGTTTTGCGGGTTTAGCGCCTGTTGCATTATGCCTGGGACAGCGTGCTCACATTTGGCCGCTCCATCATCTCGATCAGCGACCGAGGTTTTCCCGTGCGACGTTGGCTCCGCCTGCTGCTTTCCCTTCCGATCGTGACGGCCGCCCATGCCGAAGGCTCGATGGAGCTTTGCCAGTCGGTTGCCCATCACCTGTGGGCCGAGGTTGCCGCCGCGCCGCTGGCCGCGCAAACGCCGCTGGCCGAACTGGCCGCCGCGGCCCCGGCGCTGATCAAGGCGGGCGTGCCGGCGGCAGCGGACGTCCAGGCTGATCCGCCGCTGGCGGGCAAACTCGCGGCGGCGCCGCCTCGGGACATGGTTCGGCTGGGCGAAACCGAGGTCTGGCTGCTCGACCGCGTCGAGGGCACGCTGGGCTGCCATACGGCGGTTGCCGCCGTCATCCCGGCCAATGGGCCAGCGCATGAAATTCCGTTGCCCGGCAGCCCAGACCCAAGCGACCTGTGCGCGCTGTCGGCCCTGGCCGGCGTGACGATCGACGGCGTGCCTGCCCTGTGGATCGAACAGAGCGGCGCATTCTCCAACCGGTTTGACCAATCCACCGTCGTTGTCGCCGCGCTCAACGGCGGAGGCTTCGCGCCGCCGTGCGAAGTCATCGTCGAGTATGCCCTTACCGACCGGGTCACTCATGCGCTGTGCCCTGAACTGGATTGCATTCCGCTGATCCAGGCGGCGGGCGTCCTGGCCATGCGCCTGCGCCAGGGGGAGAACGCCGAAACGTTAAGCGCCGGCGTTATCCTGGGGAACAAGCAGGCTGACGGAGCGGAGTATAACCGGATGGCCGAGATCGCCTCGAATGAGAAAGCCGCGGACTTGCCGACGTTTGGCGTGACCCTGGACACGCCCTACACGGCCTTTGCCGATTTCGTCACGTTTCCGCTGCGGCTCAATGACGGCTACGTTTACCTGGCGCGCATGGGGCACGGCAGCTTCGGCTGGCGGCAGACCGCCGACACCCTGCTGGCGCTGTATCGGCTGCGTGATGATCGGCTGGCGCCGGCTGCCAGCGTCACGATCAGCGCCGTGCGGAGCGGCGTGACGGACGTTGCGGTACGGTAAGCCCAGGGATCATGCCGCGAACCGCGGACAGGTTTTGTGAAGCGCGGCGCGGCGAAGTCTTGTTCAAGAAGCCGTTGACGCCGGGGACCGACGTCATGCTGTCACCCGCTTCATCCAGGCGCCCGCCATCGCCACGGCATCGCGCGCTTTCCGCACCGATTCGGTTGCCCGCAGGAAACCGTGCACCACGCCGGCGAAGGTTTCCGTCTCGACGTCCACGCCTGACGCGCGCAGCTTTGCCACCAGGGCCTCGCCCTCCGAGCGCAGCACGTCCAGCTCCGCCAGCAGCACCAGGACGGGCGGCAACCCGGTGAGATCAGCCCGCAGCGGCGCCGCCAGGGGGTGCAGCCGGTCGATGTCGTGCGGCACGTAGACGGACCAGTAAAACGCCATACGCTCGGTGCTCAGGCCATAGCCGCCCGCGCCGAACTCCCGGTAGCTTGGGGTGTCGAACCGCGCGTCGCTGACCGGGTAGTTCGCCAGCACGCCGCGCAAGGGTGGCCCGCCGGTGTCGCGCAGCAGCAGCGCCGTCGCCAGCGCCAGGTTGCCGCCCGCCGAATCGCCGCCGAGAACGAGGCGCTCGGGGTCCAATCCCCATTCCGCGCCGCGTTCCGCGAGAAAGCGGACAACCGCGGCGCATTCCTCCAGGGCTTGGGGAAACTTGGCTTCGGGCGACAGGGCATAGTCCACGCTGACAACCGCGACCTGGCCGGAAGCGGCGTATTCCCGTGTCATCCGGTCATGCGTGTCGACATTGGCCCATACCCATCCGCCGCCGTGGAAATACACGAGGGTCGGCAGCATGCGGTCCAGCGCCGGGCGAAACACGCGGCAGAAGATCCGCCGCCCGCGGGCGTCCACGAACCGGTCGGCCGTGTCGGCCATCACCGGCCCGCCGGACGCGGTCAGCATCCCCAGCAGGTCGTTGATCCGGCGATGCGGGGCAAGCGGTAGTTCCACCCTCACTGGCGGATGCTTCGCCGCCTCGGCCTCCATCATCGCGGTGAACGCCGCCATTTCCGGGTCCCAGCGTGACCGATCCGGCATCGTGGCCTCTCCCTGAACGTCTGTTCGCCATGCAACGGCAGGC
>CAXTXZ010000127.1:0-8756 GCA_964248015.1 uncultured Rhodopila sp.
GCCTGCTCGATCCAGCCAAACTCCTTCAGGATCTGCTGGCTGTAGGTCACGCGCCCGTTCACCTTGGCGGCTGGCTCGCTGGCCAGCAGCAAGGCCGCGCGCGCCATCATCATCGGATGCTCGCCTTTCGGGTCGTCGATCCCGGTCACCAGCTTGTGGTGAATGGTTCCCGGCGTCGGCACAACCTGCGACGGCGAAACCGCGGCGACGCTGATGCCGCCATGATGCGCGACTTCCTGCGCAAGCCCCTGCGTGAACCGCTCCAGCGCCGCCTTGCTCGCGCCGTACATGACGCCGCCGCGCACGGTCTGGTCCTCATACGGCCCCCGTCCCGGCCCGATCGCCGCGCCCGAACTGATGTTGACGACAGCCCCCGAGCGGCGCGGGATCATGTCCTGCAACACCTCCTTCGCCAGTATGAACGGCGCATGCACGTTGATCGCGAAGCAACGCACCCATCGGTTGGTAGGATACGTTTCAGTCGGCAAGTAGTAGTTCAGCGCCGCGTTGTTCACCAGCACGTCGATCGGGCCATACGCGTGCCTGGCCGCCTGAACCAGTGCGATGCAGTCCGGCTCGGAGGAGACGTCCGCCGTCACCGCCGTGGCTTCCCCGCCCTTTTCCCGTATCAACGCGACAGTGCGGGCCAACGAGCCTTCAAGCATGCGATGCTCGCCCTCGTTCATCGTCCGCGCCGCGCAGACAACCTTCGCCCCTTCCGAGGCGAATAGTTCCGCGATCTGCTGGCCTATGCCTCGGCTCGCTCCAGTGACGATCACGACCTTGTCCCGCAACTTGTCCATGCCCGTTTCCCCTTTTGTTGCAAAATCAGATGGATGAGCGAATGAATGGATTGCGCAGCGCGCCGATGCCCGTCAGCTCGACCTCCACGACGTCGCCGTGCGCGAGGTCGGGCGATGTTCCGTCAGTGCCCATCCAGATCACGTCGCCCGGATACAGCGTCAGGTACTTCGTCATCGTCGCGATGTAATGGGCAATGCCGAAGATCATGTCGTTTGTCTTGAACCGCAAATCCTCTTTCCCGTTGACCCGCACAATCGTTTGCATCGCGTCGAGGTCAACCTCGGTCTCGATCCACGGCCCCATCGGCTTGAAAGTATCAGTATTCTTGCCGCGCCAGAACGTTCTGTCAGCGCGCTGCCATGTGCGCTCGCTGACGTCGTTGCCGATCGTGTAGCCGAAGACGCAGGATAGGGCGGTTGCTTCGGCCAGGTGCTTGGCCTGCTTGCCGATCACGACGACCAGTTCGCCCTCATAGTTGATTTTCGGCGGCGCGTGGCGCGGGATCACCACAGCTTCCCCATGCGCGATCAGCGCGTTGTTGGCACGGTAGCCGATATCGGCCTTCTCCGGGAACACTGGTTCAACGCCGCGCTTGTGCGCCATTTCTCGGATATGTGCGGCGTAGTTGATGCCGGCGCAATAGAAGGTCCGGGGAACCACCGGGACTTCAAGCCTGACGTCCGAAAGAAGGAATGTTCGCCCCGTAGGCACGGCATCGCCCCATGGCTCGCCCCGGATTTCGGCGATCATCCCTGCGGCAACAGAACCGTAAGCCACGGTGGCGTCTTTGCTGAACCTGGCCCAGCGCATGTCCGTCTCCAGAGGAAGCATCGTGGATGAACGATTGCTCCTCTGGGACCAGCCTGGCAAGGTTCAGGCAGGGCGTGCCGCCCTCTCCTCCACCACGATCGTTTCGATCAACGTGTCAGGCTCATACATCCACCTGGCAAGCATGCCGGCGGCCATCGCTCCGGCGATCGGCGCCAGCCAGAACAGCCAGAGTTGACCGACGTAATCGGCGCCAGCGAACAAAGCCGGCCCCGTGCTGCGGGCCGGGTTGACCGAGGTGTTCGTAACCGGGATCGACACCAAGTGAATAAGCGTGAGCGCCAGGCCGATCGGAATGCCGGCAAAGCCCGAGGCAGCGCCTTTCGAGGTCGTGCCGACGATAATGTAGAGGAAGAAAAAAGTCATCACCAGCTCAGTGATCAGGCAGGAAAACAAACCGTATTTGCCCGGACTGAGATCGCCGTAACCATTCGCGGCAAAGCCGTTTGGAATCCAGCCCGGTTTTCCGGATGCGATCACCCATAAAACCGCGGCGGCGGCAACGGCGCCGACCACCTGGGCGACAATGTAAGGAAGAACATGCTTGTTTGCGCAGCGTCCAGCGGACCAAAGGCCCAAAGTGACGGCCGGATTGAAGTGGCCACCCGAAATATGGCCAACCGCGTAGGCCATGGTCAGCACGGTAAGGCCGAAGGCAAACGAGACGCCAAGAAGACCGATGCCAACAGCAGGAAACGCGGCAGCGAGCACGGCCGCGCCGCATCCGCCCAAGGTCAGCCAGAAAGTTCCAAACAACTCAGCGACAACGCGCCGGGACATATCGTTTCTCATACGTAACTTCCTCCAAGGAAATCATAAAGAGCGACACCAGCCTCACTGAAAGCGATCCGGCTGGTGAAATTGCTCGCTTAGGCAAGGGAAAAGCACGTGCTGGCTGCTTATGAGCAGCCTGAAGGCACTTTGGTGTCCTGGTTCAGGAGTTTGCCATAACGGGCGAACCCCTGAACCAAGCTACTAGAGCGCGTAGCACTCCGGGTGGGACAGCGACCCGCGGTAGCTCATTGTTTACCAAGCAGATTCACGCCTCCGGACCTTTCGGCCCTCCGGCAATCCGCTTTAGTTCCTTGTTTTCAGTGACCTGCTTATCCACGGAGTTCGTCGTAAGAGATGCGACGAACTTCGTGGGCAAGGCACTGGACCGTTGGCGCCTTGGCTGTGTCAGGCGATACCGGTCTGGCTTTATTTGAATCGGCGGTTCACGCCTTGACTACCTCCAGTCAGGACGATCGTGGTCAAGGCGCGGGTCACTGTGGATTCAGGGTGCATGAAATTACACTCAATTAATAGTCTGGCACTGGCTTCAAAATCTAACAATGACTTGAACGAACAAGGCAATTACGTGACGATCTAAAGCGCCATCACGCCGGCCATCTGTCGGGCCGATTGAACAAATTCAGCATTGAACACTTTCGTCGCCATGACCTGGCAGCGGCGCATCAGCCGGATCTCGTCCGGGCCGTAATCAGCGATCGCGCGATGGATCGTCCCCAGATGATCCCAGATCAGCAAATCGTTTTCGGTCCAGTCATGCGTGTGGCGGAACCGCGCGCCCAGTTGATGCCTGAACAAGAAATCCAGCATCTCGTTACTGTCACGCTCGGCTAATTCATTGATCCGCGAAGCATAACCTTCATTGCAGTACAGCGTCTTTCGCCCGGTGATCGGATGCGTCATGAACACCGGATGCGTCACCGCGGGACGCCGCTTGCGCTGCTCATCGGTCATCGCCGGTCGGCCGCTGTTCTTGTTCCGCCGCATGTGCTCCCAAAACTTCTCGAAGTCATGCGTGACTGTCATGCCGTCCAGCCGGGTCTTGATGTCGTTCGGCAGGGCGTCATAGGCCATGTGCATGTTGGCGAACTCCGTCCCGCCCAAAGGCTTGCCGTCGCGCCGAGGGATGCGGATGCCGTACAGCACGTTCACGAAGCCGACGACCTCGCGGTACGACATGTCCGTGTGCCAGTCCTGCCCGGCATCCGGGCTGCCGATATAAACGTCGTTCTCCTTGATGTTGGACAGGATGCCGACCTCGGAAAACGGCTGCGCCATATCGACCGCCCGGATCGGGTTGCCCTGTATCTCGCCGAACAGCTCCGAGAAGCGCTTGACGTCGCCTAGGTCCAGCCGCTGGTCCGGAAAACGCAAAACCCCATGGTCGCCGAGCGCCAGCAGGATGCGCCCGAAATCCCGGTCATCCAAGGGTTGCGATAGATCGACGCCGCGCACGGTGGCGCCAAGGACGGCGCCGGTCGGTTCGACAGCCAGCATGGGCCTACTCCTTCATCATCAGCAGCGCGTCGGCCACGGTCAGGCCGGAGCCGTCGGCGTGGACAATCACCGGGTTCAACTCGAACTCCCGCACCTGGCCGCACAGCGTCAGGGCGGCGCGCGACAGGCTCGCCACCAAGGCCGCCACCGGCTGGAGATCAATGGGCCTGGAGCCGCGAAACCCGGTCAGCAGCCGGGCGGAACGCAGCGACAGGATCATGCGCGTGGCCTCGGCTTCGTCGATGGGCGCGGGCGCATGCGCCACGTCGCCGAACAATTCCACCGTCGTGCCGCCGAAACCCAGCATCATGATCGGGCCGAATGTCGGGTCAACGACCATGCCGATGACCAGTTCGTGCCCCTTCGGCGCCATGCGTTGCACCAGGACGCCGTCAATCCTGGCCGCCGGCTTGTAAGCCGCCACATCCGCCAGCATCGCCTCATACGCCGCCGACACAGCCGCCCGATCCGCCAGGCCCAGGCGCACGCCGCCGGCCTCGGTCTTATGCGGCAGATCGGGCGATTGCGCCTTCAGCACCACCGGAAACCCCAGCCGTTCGGCGGCATCGGCGGCATCGTCCGCCGTCGCCGCCAGTGTTTCCCGCGCCTCCGGCAGCCAAGCCGCCAGCACCTGCTTGGCCAGGTATTCCGGCGCCACTGTAGGCAGGCCCGGATACAACTGCCCCGAGACAGGCTCGAATGGTTCAGGCAGGCTGCGTTGCAAGGCCTCGGCATAATCCGCCAGCTTGCCCATCGACACGCCAACGTTGCGCAGGTCGCTGTGCACGAACAGGCCGCAGCCGGCCGCGGATTCCCGCCCGAACGCCGAGGGCAGCGTGTAGCTCCAGACCGTCATCGGCTTGCCGCAGCGCTCGGCGGCGGCACGCACCCGCGCCGCATCCAGCGAAACCCGCACCTCGCTCGCCAGCGAGGTGACAAGCACCACCATGTCGATCTCGTCCGACTGCACCAGTTGCTCCATCACCGTCATCATCGCCGGCCCGGTGTTGGAGCCCTGCGCGGTGACGTCCACGGGATTGCCCGACGCGCCGTAGGACGGCATCAACGGCCGCAGCGCCGCCTGCGCCTCGCTGGAAAGCTGCGGCACCATCAACCCATGCGCGGACAAGGTATCCGCCATCCACGCGCCGCCGCCGCCGGACACGGTGACGATCCCCGCGCGCCGCCCCTTCGGCAGCGGGCAGCTTGCCGCCACGCCGGCAATGGCCACGGCTTCGTCGGCATCGTCAGCCTCGATCACGCCATACCGCTCGAACACCGCATGATAGGCCGCCTGGGAACCCGACAAGGACGCGGTGTGCGACGCGCTGGCGCGGGACCCGGCATCGGAACGCCCAATCTTGATGGCGATCACCGGCTTGCCCAGCCGCCGAGCCTTGTCCAGCGCCGCCACGAAGCCGGGGCCGTTCCGCACAGCCTCGCAGAACAGCATAACCACCTGGGTATGCGGGTCCTCCACCATGTAATCGAGGAAATCCGCCATCGTCAGATCGGCCTCATTGCCGGTCGAGATGACATAGCTGAACCCTAATCCCGCCGCTTTGCCACGGTTGAACAGCGCGAAGCCGATGCCCCCCGACTGCGCGATGACCCCAACCCGCCGAGGCGACACCAGCACACGGCTGTCGTCCTCCTTGGTCTCCACCGTCGGGCTGAACGTCGTCGCGACCCGGCCCAGCGCGTTGTAATAGCCCTCGCAGTTCGGCCCGCAGGCGCGGATGCCGGTGCGCTGCGTCACCCCCAGCAGTTCCGCCTGCATGTCGCCCGCCGAACCGCCTTCCTCGGCGAAACCCGAGCTGATGATCAGCGTGTTCCTGACGCCAGCCTGGGCGCATTCCGCCACCGCCGCGGCAACCCCCGCCGCCGGAATGGCGATCAGGGCCAGATCGACGCCGCCGGACACCGCGCCGATGGACGGATAGCAAGGCAATCCCTCGATCGCCTCATAGCTCGGGTTGATCGGCAGGATGCGGCCGGGAAACCCGTTCTCCCGAAGCTGGTGCAGCAATCGCCCCCGGATGCGGTGCAGGTCCGGCGAGGCCCCCAGCACCGCGATCGATTCAGGCCAGAAGAAACTGTGCAGCGGGTGGGCGGTCACTTCCGGGCTCCGGCCGGGATGTCGCGGAACGGCAGCCCCTTGTCGGCCCTCGGGTCCTGCGGCAACCCGAGCACCCGTTCGGCGATGATGTTCTTCATGATCTCGTCGGTGCCGCCAGCCAGCCGCAACGCCGGCGAGTAAAGCAGCGCTTCCTCGAAAATGCCGGCGACAGGCATGCTGTCCCCCATCGTCGGGCCGGCCATGCCGATCATGTCGAGCCCGTACGACAGGATATCCTGCAACTTGTTCGCCGCGACTACTTTGATGATTGACGATTCCGGTCCCGGCGTCTGCCCCTTCGACAACGCCGTCATGCCGCGGAACTTGGTGAACTTCAGCGCCTGGGAGCGTGTGTAGAACTCCGCCAGCTTTTCCTGCACCGCCGAATCGTCGATCGCCGGGCCGTTCTCCAGTTCGATGGCCTCCGCCAGCCGGAACAGTTCGGCGACATCCGGCCCCGGCGCGTCACGCATGCCGTGACGTTCGTTCATCAGCGTGGTCAGCGCCACTTTCCAGCCGGCGCCGACCGGGCCGACACGGCGGCTGTCGGGGATGCGGACATTGGTGAAGAACACCTCGTTGAAATGCGACGATCCGGAGACCTGCTTGATCGGGCGGATCTCGATGCCCGGCGCCTTCATGTCCAGGATGAAGAACGTCAGCCCTTCATGCTTCGCAACGTCAGGGTTGCTGCGGGCCACCAGGATGCCGAAATCGCTGTAATGCGCGCCGGAGTTCCAGATCTTCTGGCCGTTGATGACCCACTCGCCGCCGTCTTTCTCCGCCCGAGTGCGCAACGCCGCCAGGTCCGACCCGCCGCCCGGCTCGCTGAACAACTGGCACCACACCTCGTCGGCGCGCATCGCCGGCTTGACGAAGCGCTCGCGCTGCTCCGCCGTGCCCCAGGTGCAGATCGTCGGCTGCGCCAGGTAGATGCCGATGCCGAAAAGGCTGGTCAGCACATCGTATTTGGCCTCTTCCTGATTATAGATGACGTGCTGGATCGGCGTGCCGCCCCGGCCGCCCCACTCAACCGGCCAGTGTATGCCGACAAAGCCGGCGGCGTGTTTGCGGCGCTGGAAATCCTTGGCGCGTTCCATCGCCCCCGGCGCATCCTGCCCGCGCCGATACCCCTCAACCGCCCCAGGCTTTCGCCGCTCGGCATTGGCATCCAGGAACGCGCGCGCTTCCGCACGGAAGGCGGCCTCATCAGGCGTATCCTCGAAATCCATGTCAGGCTGCCTCCAGATCGGTGCTGTTACGGGCGCGCAATTCATCAACCAGCCGGTGCTTCCACGCCCGAGCGCCGCCCAGCGCCAGGCTGAGCAGTTTCGCCCTGCGATAGTAAAGGTGGCAGTCCATCTGCCAGGTGAACCCCATGCCGCCATGCGTCTGGATGTTTTCCTTGGTCACGAACCACCCGGCCTCGCACGCCGCGATGCGCGCGACGGACGCCGCGATCGGCAGTTCCGCCGCATCGGTATGCACCGCCCACGCGCCGTAATAAGCGTTGGAACGCGCCAGCTCCACCTGGATGTACATGTCCGCCAGCTTGTGCTTGATGCCCTGGAACGAGCCGATCGGCCGCCCGAAGGCATACCGCTCCTTCGCATACGCGTTCGCCATGTCCAGCGCCGCCTGCGCGTTGCCCACCTGTTCGAACGCCATCGGCACGGCGGCGTAATCCAGCAGCCTGCGGACGCTGTCAGGATGGTCGCTGCCCGCCAGGGGATCGCTGCTGGCCTGATTGAACGTGATGCGCGCATGCGACCGCGTCGGATCAAACGTCGCCACGCTTTCCCGCGCAACCCCAGCCTGCGCCAGATCCACGATGTGCAGCCAAGCCCCGGAACCGCCGTTGACGGCGACAACGGCGATGTCGGCAACGTCGCCATCCGGCACCGCCAGCTTGCCGCCGGTCAGCCTGCCAGCGCTCACGGCTGTCCTCAGAGACCCCAGGCCAGGCGATCCGGCCTGCTCCGCCATCGCGAACGTGCCTATGATGTCGCCCGTGGCCAGCTTGGGCAGCCAGGCCTGCTTCTGCTGCTCCGACCCGAACAGCAGGATCGCCTCGGTCGCCAGGTAAACCGAGGACGAAAACGGCACCGGAGCAACCGCCCGGCCCAGTTCCTCCGCCAGCACGCAAACCGCCAACCGGCCAAGGCCCACGCCGCCGTACTCCTCCGGAATGGCGGCGCCGGTCCAGCCCATGTCGGCAATCGCCCGCCAGAGTTCGGTGGCATAAGGTTCGTCCGTGTCTAGGATACGGCGCGGCACGGCGGGCGGGCAGCGGTCAGCCAAGAACCGCCGCGCCTGATCGCGCAGTTGCAAAAGCTCATCCGAAAATTCGAAGTTCATCTGGCCTGACCCGTTGCTTCCCGCTAGGATTGTGATCCCCGGAACGCAATGCAGCAAGTCCATGGGCCTGCCAAGGCAATCGCACTTCGCTAATGGTGCGATGCCAACAGGCACTTCAGCCTGTTGGCTGAATCGCTTCACCAAATCAGGGTAGCGCTCTGACGCACGCTGTGTCATTTGATTATGTCAAAGCACTAGCAATCACCGCCGGCTGCCAACCCATCAAGGCGGCGACTGCGCCGCCCGAGGCTGGGACAACACGGCCAGGGACAACAGCGCGACAAACGATCCCCCCATAAGCCCACCTGACAGCAGCAGCGCCGCAAGCGGGCCGCCGTGCTCTAGCACGATGCTGAAC